>CAYPAE010000207.1:0-2112 GCA_964408595.1 uncultured Gemmatimonadaceae bacterium
GCGAACCGGCCCACCTCCGTCAGCCTCCGAAGCCGCTGCCGAAGCCTGAGGGCGCGGTCGGTCATCTTCGACCGGTAGCGCCTCGCCCGCAGGCGAGCCGGGATCTCGAAAGGCTCGAAGCGGGAGTGCCCGATGCTCGATGAAGCGGCCTGCTCGATCACGGGGAACGGGAAGATGGAGAGGCAGGGAATCCCGTGGTCCCACGAGCGGTCGAGCTCGTCGTCGATGGGCCGGCGCACGACGCGGCAGTGGCGGATGAAGCGCTCCGCGCCGCGCCGGGTGAGGACGTACGCCTGCGTGCCGTAGGCATAGTCGAGGTACTCGATCAGATACCGCCGGGACTCGAGGGCGCGTCCCGAAACCCGGCGGAAGGCGCAGGGGCGCTTCGCGAAGAGGCGCAGGTACCGGATTCCGCCCGCCTCCAGATCCACATCCTCGAGCGTGGCGAGGAACGCCCAATCCACGATGGTGTCGTCCTCGAGCACGATCAGCTGATCCCGGTCGGAGGCGAGGAACTCCAGCCACGCGGCGTAGTGGCTGGCGTAGCAGCCGAGCTCCCCGGAGCGAAGTGGCCGGGCCTTGGCCACGACCGCCTCGTCGGCGTCGTAGGTGAGATCCGGCCCCAGCTCCCTGCGGGCGTCGAAGTAGCTCCAGGGAACCGGCGCGTCCTGGGCCCGGGCGGAGAAGGCCGCGCGCCGTTGCGTAGCGTCAGGCAGGCTGATGACCACGATCATCGTGCGCACGGCCCGGTGGTCTCAGCCCGCCCGGGCCACGGGTCGGGGGCGCGCGGCGGCCCGAAGCTCGGAGAGCAGCGTCTCCGCGCTCCGGGTCCAGGAGAAGGTGGCGGCGCGGAGCAGCCCACGGTGCCGCAGTTCTTCGGCGAGCCGATCGTCGAGGCTCACTCGCTCCATCGCCAGGGCCAGTCCGTCCACGTCGTCCGGATCGACCAGGAGCGCGGCGTCGCCGGCGACCTCGGGGCACGCGGAGGTGCTCGCGGTCACCACCGGGCAGCCGCAGGCCATCGCTTCGACGATAGGGATGCCGAAGCTCTCGTACCGGGACGGGAAAATCAGGGCGCGAGCCATGGCGTAGACCGCCGGCATGTCGGCGAACTCGACGAACCCAGGGGTGTACACCGCCGCGGGGTCGGTATGCTGCGCGATCGCCTCCGGCGTCAGTCGCTCGGCGATCCCGATGCCGAGGATGACCAGGGGCGGGGGCGAAACGCCAGCCTCGATCGCCCGCTTCCGCATGCGGCCGTAGGCCGCCAGGGCCACCGCCACGTTCTTTCGCGGGGTGAGCGCTCTTCCCGATGACTGTCCCAGGATCTGATGCCCCTTCACGACCATCACCAGGAACCGTCCCTCGGGTAGCCGGTATCGCTCGCGCACCTGGGCGAGGAACGCGGGATCGGTGATGGGCCGGAAGGTCGAGTCGGCCGAGGCGTACACCGTGCGAAGCTTGGAGGGAGCGACGCCCACGTGGCGCACCAGCTCGTGGCCCAGGGTGTCGGAATTGGTGAGCACGCGTGCCGCTCGCCGGCAGTACAGCGGGATCATCAGGCGATTGTAGATCTGGTCCATCCGGCCCGACCATCCCACGAAGAACTCCGGGTGGCTCCAGTACTCCGTGCCACGCTGCTGCACTACGGCGGGACAGAGCGGCACCAGCGGGATGCTGAACTTGTGGTGGAAGAGCACGTCGAGCCGTTCCCGGCGGGCGGCCAGCGGCACCAGCACCTGATCCCACAGCAGCTTGCCGCGCCCCGGCAGCACCACCTCCCGCACGTTGGAGCGGTGGCGGTAGCGACCGGCCTGGCCCGGGTGGCTGTAGAAGGCCACGTACTCGTTGTACGGGTCGAGGTCGAAGAGCGCGTCGCACAGTTTCCGGATGTAGATCCCCTGGCCGTCCACGTCGTCGATGGCCCGGAGCATCAGCCCGATGCGCAGGCGGCCGGTCGCCGGCAACTCGGAGCGCCCTGTTGACACCATCTCCCTCGCGCGTGTTATACTCGTGAACGCCGCAGTCCCTCCCCGCAGCCGCCTGATCACGGCAACTTGCCCGGGCTCGGAGCACCATTCTCGTGCCAGTTGGGTCCCCCCTTAGTTATAG
>CAYPAE010000207.1:2212-4872 GCA_964408595.1 uncultured Gemmatimonadaceae bacterium
ACCGGCAGCCACCTGGTGCGCGCGCTCGTCGCCGACGGTGAGCGGGTCCGGGTGATCGCGCGCTCCATGACCCGCGCCCGGGAGCTCCTCCCGCCGGAGGCCGAGATCGTGGAAGGCGACATCGCCGACCCCGGTGTCGTTGCGCGCGCGGTCGAGGGCACTGCGACCGTCTACCACCTTGCCGCGGTCTACCGGGAGGCCAAGCACCGCGAATCACGTTACCGG
Source organism: uncultured Gemmatimonadaceae bacterium (assembly GCA_964408595.1). Classification (GTDB taxonomy): domain Bacteria; phylum Gemmatimonadota; class Gemmatimonadetes; order Gemmatimonadales; family GWC2-71-9; genus CAVVWJ01. Next base: position 2,438 of record CAYPAE010000207.1, read on the forward strand.
GAGGTCAACGTCGAGGCGTCCCGAAACCTGCTCGACGCGTCGGTGGCAGCGGGAGTGCGCCGCTATGTTCACTGCAGCACCGTCGGCGTGCACGGCCACATCGCCTCACCGCCCGGAGACGAACGAACCCCCTACGGGCCCGGTGACGTCTATCAGGCGACCAAGTGCGAGGCCGAGCAGCTCGCGCTCGCCTGGCGCGACCGGCTCGCGCTCGCCGTCGCCCGGCCCACGGCGATCTACGGGCCAGGGGACACCCGCCTTCTCAAGCTGTTCCGGATGGTGGTCCGCCGGCGCTTCCTCCTTCTTGGCGGCGGGGAGAACTACTATCACATGGTGCATGTGGACGATCTGGTGCGCGGGCTGCGGCTGCTGGGGACCCATCCCGCCGCGGTGGGAGAGGTCTTCATTCTCGGCGGGGACCGTTACCTGAAGCTGTCGGAGCTGGCCGGAATGATTGCCGCGGCGGCCGGTGTTCCTCCTCCCCGCCTGCGCCTCCCGGCCCGGCCGTTCCAGCTGGCGGGGTCGCTGGTCGAGAAGATCTGCGTGCCGCTCGGCATCGAGCCCCCGATCCATCGCCGCCGGGTTGACTTCTACACCAAGAGCCGGGCGTTCAGCATCGAGAAGGCCCGCCGCCTGCTCGGATATCGCCCGGAGGTCAGCCTGGAGGAAGGGATCCGGGCGACGCTCGCCTGGTACCGGGCGAACGGCTACATCGACGGGCCCCGCCGGTGAGCCTCGCCGAGGGGCACCTGCGGGAGGACGCGGACGTCGCGTCATCGTCGGAGGCATATGCGCGGCGATTCGAGGGGCCGGTCGGCCGTTGGTTCGTCGAGGTTCAGACCCGCATCACGCTCGAGTCGCTCGGGGGTCTCGGCCGGGGCGCCACCGTGCTCGACGTGGGTGGCGGCCACGCGCAGGTGGCGCCTCCCCTGGTCGAGGCGGGATTCGACGTCACCGTGGTCGGCAGCGATCCTTCCTGCGGAGGACGCCTCGAGCCGTTGACGTCGAGCGGCCGCTGCCGGTTCGAGGCGGCCGATCTTCAGGCCCTGCCGTACGAGGCGGGCCGGTTCGACGCCGTGATCTGCTACCGCCTGCTCGCCCACAGCGTGGATTGGCGGCACCTGGTCGGCGAGCTGTGCCGCGTCGCCCGCGACCGCGTCATCGTGGACTACCCGGCTCGCCGGAGCGTGAACATCGCCTCGAGCTCCCTGTTCAACCTCAAGGACTCGATCGAGCGCGGGACGACGCGGCGGTTCGTCCTCTACGATCGGGATGAGATAGCCAAGGCCTTCGCGCGCTCCGGCTTCCGGGTCACCGTCGAGCGGCCGCAGTTTTTCCTGCCGATGGCGCTGTACCGGCTCGCGGGATCGTTGCGGCTGGCCCGGACGACCGAAGGGGTGGCTCGCTTCGTGGGGCTCACTCGGTGGCTCGGGTCGCCGGTGATCGCGCGCGCCGACTGCCGCACTGAGTCCGGCCCCGGGCCGGGTTAGTCGATGCCGGCGAGCGCCGCCACCGACCTTCGAGTGCTCGCATGGCCCGGGTTGGGCGCGCGGGCGAAGAATCCCTACACCTGGCTGCTCTATTCTCATCTGGCGTCCCTCGAGGTACGGGTGCGGGACTTCACTCCAGGGAGGGCGCTGCGCGGTGGATACGACATCCTGCACGTGCACTGGCCCGACAAGGCGCTCAACGCCGAGTCGTGGGCCGTCAGGGCCGCGGGTGCGGTCGCCGCCCTCGCGAGCGTGACGGCCGCGCACCTGCATGGCTCCCGCGTAATATGGACCGCGCACAACGCCCGTCCCCACGAGTCCCGCCATCCCCGGCTGGAACGCTGGTTCTGGTCCGCGTTCGTTCGGCGGGTCGATGCCGTCATCCATCTCAGCGTGGCGGGACGGCAGGCGGTCGAGGCCCTGCATCCAGCGCTTGCCGCTCTGCCCAATGCGGTGGTGCCGCACGGACACTATCGCGGCGCGTATCCGGACGCCGTCTCCCGTGAGGAAGCGCGCGCCATCCTCGCGATACCCCATGGGGCCCGGGTGGTGTCCTTCCTCGGCCTGGTGCGGCCATACAAGAACGTCTCCCATCTCGTCCGGGTGGTCCGCGACCTTCCAATCAAGGCGGGCGAGGTGATCCTGCTGGTCGCTGGCGCCCCGCATCCGCCGGCGCTCGCGGAGCCTATTCGGGAGGCCGCCGGCGGAGACTCCCGCGTCCGCCTCGTACTGGAGCACATTCCGGAAGAGGACGTCCAGCACTATCTCCGGGCCGCGGATCTGGTCGTGCTTCCATTTACGGCCATCACCAACTCGGGGAGCGCGCTGCTGGCCCTGTCCTTCGCGCGGCCGGTCCTGGTCCCGGCCCGCGGGGCGATGGGCGAACTGCAGGCGCTCACTGGCGGCGACTGGGTATCCACCTATGAAGGCGATCTGACGCCCGAG
>CAYPAE010000208.1:0-2896 GCA_964408595.1 uncultured Gemmatimonadaceae bacterium
GGTCCATTCGATAGGACACAGGTCACACTCGGTCGTACCGGCGGCGGGTGACCCAGCCGATGAGACGCCGGGGCGTGAGGCGGATGATTGCGACCAGACACCTGAAGCCCAGACCCGGGATGCAGACCGTCGGCCCGCCTCGGTCGAGGCAGCGAAGCGAGTGCTCGACGACGGCTCCGGCGGTCATCCAGGCGAACTTGGGCAGGTGGTCGGTTCCCGCCGCCATCCGGTGGTGGAACTCGGTGCGGGTGAAGCCCGGGCAGAGCGCCTGCACCTGCACGCCGGTCCCGACCAGCTCCGCCGCCAGACCCTCGCTGAACGTGGTGAGATAAGCCTTGGTGGCGCAGTAGTTCGCGTTGCCGGCCGAGTAGATGAAGGAGGCGACCGACGACACGTTGACGACGGCGCCTGCGCGGTTCCGCAGCAGCACCGGCAACGCCGCCTGGGTGAGGCGCATGGGGGCGAGAGTGTGGAGCCGGACCATGGCCACCTGCCTCCTGGGGTCGGCCTCGGCCAGCCTTCCCCGGGTGCCGAAGCCGGCGTTGTTGACCAGAAGGGCCAGGCGAGGCGAGGCCGCGAGCCGCTCCGCGAGCCGGGTCACGTCGTCGTCCCGCGTCAGGTCCGCCGGGAATGCCTCGGTCTCCACGCCGTTCGCCGAGGCGAGAGACGCTGCCACCTCGGCGAGACGATTCCGATCCCGGGCGACCAGCAGGAGGTCGTACCCCCTCCTGGCCAATTGCTCGGAGTACTCCCGCCCGATCCCCGCGGTCGCGCCGGTCACCACGGCGAGGCCGCGGCTCACCGCTGGAGCCCGCTCCGTGCGGCGGCTTCGACCGGCCGAGTGCCGCCCCCGCGTCCGATGGACCGGAGCCGGCTGGCCGCCTCCGTGAGAACGTCCTCGGTCTTGCAGAAGACGAAACGGACCAGCGACCGTCCGCCTCCACCGTCCCGGAAGAAGCTCGATCCCGGCACCGGCGTCACCCCCACCTCGCGGGAGAGCCAGACGGCGAATGCGGTGTCGTCGAGCGGCGGCCCGCCCGCTGGCAACGACTCGGTGAGGCCGGAGAAGTCGGCGAGGATGTAATAGGCGCCCTCGGGGCTCACCGAGCGGAATCCTGCCTCCACCAGCGCGCCCTGGAGCAGATCCCGCCGCGCCCGGTAGGTGCTCGCGAGCTGGCGGTAGAAGCTCTCCTCCAGCCGCTCGAGCGCGTCGGCCACTCCCTCCTGGAGCGGCGCCGGCGCGCCGACGGTGAGGAAGTCGTGCACCTTTCGGATCGCGTCGGTCAGTTCCGCGGGTGCGATGATCCAGCCGATCCGCCATCCCGTCACGCTGAAGGTCTTGGACGCGCCGCTGATGGTGATCGTGCGCTCGCGCATTCCGGGGAGGGTGGCGATGGGGACATGCTCGCCGACGTAGAGGATGTGCTCGTAGATCTCGTCGGTCACCGCGAGGGCGTCGTGCTCCACGCAGAGGTCGCGGATCGCCTCGAGCTCGCTCCGATGCAGCACGCGGCCCGACGGATTGGCCGGCGTGTTGACCACGATCGCGCGGGTGCGGGCGGTGAACGCCGCCGCGAGACGCTCGAGATCGAGCGGCTGGCCGGGCTCGAGCGGCACGTAGACCGGCTTCGCGTCGGCGAGGATCGTGTCGGGCCCGTAGTTCTCGTAGAACGGCTCGAAGACGATCACCTCGTCGCCCGGGTCCACCAACGCCAGCAGCGTGGCGATCATGGCCTCGGTGGCGCCGCAGGTGACGGTGATCTCCCGTTCCGGATCCGCGTCGAGGCCGTATCGCTCGGCGTAGGTTCGGGCCAGGACGGTGCGGAGCCGGTGGGCGCCCCAGGTGATCGCGTACTGGTTGATGTCCTCCCGGATCGCCCGGATCGCGGCCTCTTTCAGCGCGTCCGGCGCTGGAAAATTGGGGAACCCCTGGGCGAGATTGAGGGAATTGTACTCTCGCGCGAGCCGCGTCATCCCCCGGATCACCGACTCGCGGAAACCGTGGGTGCGTCGGGCTGTGGTCACTGGGGCTCCGGGGAGAGGATGGCTTAAGACTAGCGTGGCCCGAACGTTGCCGCATCGCTCCAGGATGAATCCGCCCCTCTTTACCGACCTCCACAGCCACCTGGTCCCCGGGGTGGACGACGGCTCCGCCTCGGTGGAGGAGTCGCTCTCATGCCTCGCCGCCCTTCGCGCCGAGGGGGTGGCCGCTCTCGTCACGACCCCCCACCTCCTGCTCCCCCACCTGGCCAGCGAGGCGGCGCTCGACCGCGAGCTGGCCTTCCACCGCGCGGCGTTCGACGGGCTGGCCGAGGCGGTGTTGGACCGCACCGACGTGCCGGCCATCGGGCTGGGACAGGAGATCTGGGCCCCCGACGCCCACCAGATCCGGCGGGTGGTGCGCCGGACCGACGTGGGACTCGGCAGGGGCCGGTTCCTGCTGGTCGAGTTCGGCTTCGACCTGCAGGGCACGCACGAGGACGTGGTGCGGGAGACGCTCGATGCCGGCCGCGGGATCGTGGTGGCCCATCCCGAGCGCTACCGGTACCTGCCGGGGATCGAGCCCCTCGACCAGATGAGGCGGTGGCGGGACCTGGGGGCACTGCTACAGGTGAACGCGGGGAGCTTCAACGGCCACTACCGGAATCAGAATCCGGCCGCCGAGCAGCTGGCGTGGGCGATGGTCGGGGCGGGACTGGTGGACCTGGTCTCGACGGACCATCACGGCATCCGTCGCGCGGGAGTCTCACTGCGGGAAGCGTTCGAGGCCCTGGCCGACCGCGGCGCGCGGGAGCTCGCCGAGCAGGTCCTGGCCAGGGCCCCGGGTCAGGTCGTGCGAGCCGACCTGATCGAAGGAGGCGGAGCGGTGGTCAGCTCTCCTGGGGCAGCCGGGTAG
>CAYPAE010000208.1:2996-4864 GCA_964408595.1 uncultured Gemmatimonadaceae bacterium
CCAGCGCCGGTGATTCCTTCCCTCCCTCACGGGAGTACCACCGCTTCGCCGTCTTGGGCGACCAGCCGAGGTCCTTCGACAGAGTCGTGAACGAATCCTGGAACTCGCGCTCGATCGAGCCTTCCTGCTCCCGGTAGACCCGGATGATGTGGGCGACGCCGGCGAGGCCGAGCCGGGTGTCGGTGACGCCGCCGTGGGGGGTGAGCCGCGTCGGGGCGAAGAGCTGGTTGAGCCGCGCCACCCGCATGCCGCTGCCGAGCCGGCCGCGCGCGCTCTCGTAGGCCTTCCCATACCCGGCGAGCAGCCCCTCGATGGTCTTTCCGTCCATCTCGTCGCCGGCCGCATCAGCCGCCGGGATCGTCAAGTCAAGCGACTTGGTCGCGAACTGGGGCGCCTTCGGCAGCACGGCCGGCGCCTTCTGCCCCCGCGCCGTGGGAGCGGAGTCGTCCCGGTAGTCCTCCACATAGTTCCAGGCGGTCGAGGTGCTCGCAAGCGAGACCATCTGCGACGACGGAGCCTGCTCGGTGGCCGCCGGGGTGACCGGCAGCTTGTTGGGCTTGACGGCGGCGCTGGCGGACCAGCTCGGACGCGGACCGGAGTAGGCGAGCTGAATGCCGAAGATGAGGAAGAGACCGCTGATGCCCAGCGCCATCGGACGGCGCCAGGGATTGTCGCGGTCGTCGCCGTCACCCGCGTCCTGGCTGGTTTCGGCGGCCGGCTCCGACGCCGAGTCGAGGGTGCCCTCGGGCTCCGCGACGGCGCTCTCCAGCGTCTCGGCCTGCGCGGTGAGGTAGGTCCAGTCGTTCCGGTCGGCCGGCTGCGCCGGCTTCTGGGCCACGATCGCCTTGTATTGAGGATGCAGAGTGATCGAAATCCACTTGGAGGTGGACCGGTGATAGATCCTCGAGTGACCGTCCACTTCTCCGCTCCGGATCGCGGCGGCGAGGTCGTCGCCCGTCCTGTAGAGCTCCTCCTTGCCCGGTCTCAACTCGACGAGATACATGGCGCACGCTCGATCGGTTCGGGGATCTCGGCTTCAGGCGCCGGCGGATCCAGGGGGTGGAACGAATGGCCTGATTGGGAAACCCACGGGTGGCTCCGGCCCTCCAGCGTGCCAATTCCGTGCTCCGCCTGGCGCGCCGGCGCCCGCGCGGCTGACCCCGCCCTCGGGGCCCCACGGTAATCCAAGATTGGGCAACCGCTTACCTGCGCCGGCCGAGCCGGCAGGAGGCCACCGGGGCGCGCCAAGCCGGGTCCCGTGCCTGCCGGACCGGCGGGGCTCCCGGGGTAGCGTTTTTCGGGAGGGCGCGGTGGAATGCAAGATATTTCCTTCCCCCTTCCGATCGATTAGAGTGGTTGAGGTTCCCGCTCCGGGCCTGCCCGGAGCTCACGCACGGACACATCGCGCCGCCCCGGCGCGGCGATCGGGGGCTGCATGACCAAGAAACAACGCAGGTTCGACGACGCCGACTTCGACTTCGGCGACCGCCGGCGGGGTGCCGGCGTGGGCACGATTTTCCTTGCGACCGCGCTCGGTGTCGGGATCGGTCTGCTGGCGGCGCCTGACGCCGGCCTCAAGACTCGTCGGCGTCTCCGGAAGCGTCTCGAGTCGCTGGGCGACGATCTCGGTGAGGGGCTCGAGGAGATGCAGGGACTGAGCGGCCGGGCTCGGGAGCGGATGCGGGAGCGGCTCTCCCGCATGAGGAAGCGCGGCGAAGGTGCGTGGGAAGGCCTGGAAGACCGGTGGCACGGCGAGGAGGAAGAGGAGGAGGACTCGGGCGCGCTCGGCGCCGTGCTCGCGGTGGCAGCGGGCATCGCGGCCACCTACTTACTCACCAGCGATCGCGCCGCTCCCGCACGGTCGCGAG
>CAYPAE010000209.1:0-4805 GCA_964408595.1 uncultured Gemmatimonadaceae bacterium
AAGCGAGACCCTTCGGGATCACCGAAGGGTCTCACTTTTTCTGCCCGCGTGCCCGCCTGCCCGCCTAACCGCCTAACCGCCTTCCACCACCTGAAACGGCTGCACCCGCTTGTCCGACCGGCCCTGGTCGTCCTCCACCATGACCTCGAGGCTGTAGCTCCCCGGCTTCAGCTTGTCGAGCTTGAGGCTCCGGCTGGTGCTGGTGACCGGGAACGACGCGGTCTCCTCGAACTTCAGGCTGATCTGCGCCGAGCCACCGCCGAACACCTTTCGCAGCAGCCCTCCTCCCCCACCCTGCTTCCGCACCGCGATGCGAACCGTGTACTCGGTTCCGGCGCTCAGCCCCTCGACTTCGTAGAACAGCTCCATGTTCTCCTTCTTCTTGAAGGTCCGGAGCGGGTTGAAGACGACGGTGTCCTCCGCGGTGCGACGCCAGAAGAGGTTGGTGTTCCGGCTGCCAAGGACGAGATCGCTGAGCGCGAGCGCCGTCGCGGTGGGTTGACCGACGCGAACCGTGTCGCGCGGGAGCAGGATGCCGGTCTCCTCGCCCTGCTGGATCGCGAGGCGATAGGCGAATCTCCCCGGCGGCACCGGGACGGAGACCCGGCCGACCAGGTGCTCGCCGTCCGGCACCGGCGCGGGCGCCACGAAATGGCGGGTGGTATCGAGCGAAGCCGCTACCCGGCCAAACCGGTCGGTGGCCACGAATCGCACTCGCACCGAGTAGAGGTAGCCGCGAGTCAGCATCACCGGCTCGAGCGTGGACCCGGCGATGGCATACGCGATCTGAACCTGGGTGCCGGTGGAATCCCGGCCCACGGCCAGCACCTCGGAGCTCACCTTCAGCTCGCCGGGGAAGCGGAGCTCGTAGCTGTCGCTCGAGGTTCCGAGGGCGATGCTCTCCTGCCCGACCTGCCGTTCCTCGGTCTGGTACCGGCCGGTGCTGATCCTGCCCGCCGCCTGAAGCCGCCCGTAGATCGGGGCGAGCTGCTCCCGCGACAGGAGGAGTTGCTGCGCCATCGGATCGCCCTCCGATCCGGCGAGCCCGCCCCGTAGCGCCAGCGCGTTGCTGAACCCGAGCACGTCGAAGAGGCTCTCGACCAGCTTGTAGTCCTGGACGTCCTCCCGCGCCATGAAATGGAAGATCATGTCGCCGTCGGGACGGCTGTACCGCCACGACTCATTGGGCTCGAGCCCGGGAGCGGCGTAGCTCGCCCGGCTGCTCGGCTCGCCGTGGCGGATGTAGATGATGCCCCGGTCGTCGAAGTCGCGGCTGCCGGACCGGTAGCGCTCGACGATGTCGTAGTGGCGATTGAGGGAGGTGAGCTGGAAGTTCTTGCGGGCGTAGAAGAGGCGGCGGTAATGCTCCCGGAGGCGCTCGCCCTCGCCGCGGAGCTCGGTGCGGTCGCGCTCGCTCCAGAACTGCTTGAGATAAGTCGCCCGCCGCTGGCCCGTGGCGCGGCCGAACTCCCCCATCACGCTGTCCGACGCGATCGTCGCGAGATCGGCCCGATAGCCCGCGACCGTGACGGAATCGTCCGAGGCGGCGCCCTCGAAGTACGGTGCGACGCCGTCGAACCTTCCGAGGAGGAAGAGGGTCCGTGACATCTCGAGCAGCCCCAGGCTTCGATTCGGTCCCTTGTCGAGGTAGCCCTGAAAGGCGGCGAGCGCGGAGTCGCCGTCGCCCACTTCGCGCTCGACCCGGCCGCGCGCGAGCAGAACTTCGGGGTGGCCGCTGGCCTCGGTCGAAGCGGCCCGACGCAGCGCTTCCAGCGCCACGCCGAGCTTGATGTTGACCCGCTGCCGCAGGGCGGTATTGGCGAGGTCCACCAGGCCGCGGTCGAAGCTGGGATCCACCTCGGCCGACTTGGCGAAGGCCATCGCCGAGCGGGTGAGCGCGTCCTTGCCGAGCATCGTCTTGATCCCGGTGACGAACGAGATCTGCGAATCGCCGACGCCATACTCGGCGAACCCCATTCCGTACCAGCCGTACGGCCACGCCGGCCGGATGTCTATCGCCCACTGAAACTCGGAGGCGGCGTCCTCATAGTGCGACTGCCCGCCCAGGTCGCCGAGCCGGAGCGACAGGAACCCCAGCCGGAGGTGCGTCATCGCGTTGCTGCGGTCGTTCTTCGCCTGTTCGATGAGACGCTTTTCGAGGGCCAGCAGCCCGGTCGAGTCCACGGTAGCGGCGATGGAGTCGCGGAAGCGCTCCAGCTCGGCCCGCTGGGCCGGTTCTTGGGCCAGGATCGGCAGCGGGGCTGCCGCCAAGCAGAGGACGGCCCGCGCCGCGACGAGGCGTCGCGGTCGGGAACAGGTTCCGCGGTTCGCGGTGGGACGGCCAAACGGGGCGGGCATCTGCAGGATCCTCATTCCGACTCATCCTGAGGCACGGCGGCGGGTTCGGGATTCGACCTAGGAGACGCCTCCGCCCGCCGCCGGCCCACACCGGAAGCCTATGATTCGAGGGCGCGCTGGCGCAAGAAGCTGCGAATGCCCTCCACCACCGCCTCGGCGTAGAGCCGCTGGCCTCGGGGCGAGCGCAGCGCCGCCTCCTGCTCGGGGACGATCATGAACAGTCCCTCGGTCAACACGGAGGGCATCCAGGTCGTCCGCACCATTGCCAGGTCACCGCGGCCGATGCCCAGGTCGCGGACTCCCAGCCGACGGACCAGCGCGGCCTGCACCGCCCTGGCGAGGGGTACGCTTCGCGGCTGGTTGTAGTACACGCTGGCCCCGTTGTTCGTGAGGGGGTTCACCCCGTCGGGGAAAGCGTTGTTGTGAATCGAGACGAGGACGTCGGCCCCCGCGCGCTCGGCCAGATCTACCCGTGGCCCGAGCTCCAGCGGCACGTCCTCGGTGCGGGTCATGAACACCCGCGCGCCTTCCTGCTCGAGCAGGCGCTTCACCTCGAGACCGACGGCGAGATTGGCCTCAGCCTCGCGAAGACCAGTGGGGCCGGTGGCGCCCCCGGGCGGATGGCCGGCGTCAACCGCGATCAGGTGACCCTTCACGGAGCCGCCCTGGTCCAGAGACGGCGGGCGGCGGACGTCGAGGATGAGATCGCCCCGCTCCCAGCGCGCGTGGTAGCCCCAGAGGCTTCGCGCCAGGTCGAGCGTCAGCGTCACTTCGTTGTGATCGTCCTGGGTCCAGGCCACCCGCCGGATGAGCGTGTCGTGCGCGCCGTACTGGATCCAGTTGACGTCACCCACGGCGCCGTAGAGGCGCAAGGCGAGGCTCCGCTCGGATTCGGTGATCTTGAAGGGCACCCGCTGGCTCAGCGGCACCCGCATTCTGACCCGGTCCTTCATCGGCGTCAGCCGCACCGATCCGACGACCGCCGGCACCACGGTCGGCCCCGCTACCGGCCGCGCTTCGGCCGCCGCGATCCAAGCCGCGGATTCCCGTGCCAGGGACAGCCTGAGATCGCCGTTCAGCCGACCGCTCACTCCCGCGCGGGTGCCATTGGGGAAGAACCAGTGGTACGTCCCGCCCGGCACCGCGCGCCCCACGATGATGCCGTCGGTGATCCCGGCCCCGGTGGTGTCGTCGTCGAGCTGGGCGACCACCGGCAGCGTGTCGAGCAGCCCTACCTGCAACGGCCAGCGGGCGCGCACGGTGTCGGCGCCCCGGATCGCCTCGACCACGCCCCACGCCACCGAGTCGGGCAGCAGGCCCACCGCCACAGGTGGAATCCACGGACTCGGCAGCACAGGACCGGGACTGGGACCCACCAAGCGCCCGCGCAGCACGCCGACGTAGCGGTCGCGGCGGACCGGAGAGACCAGGTTCGCGGTGTCGCGGTCGAACGCGCGGATCCCCTCGGGGATCTCCTCCAGTCGGGACTCGGCGAGGAGCGGGACGACCGTCCCGTCGGGGAGCCGCAGGCGAACCTCGGCGCCCTCGCTGGCCCGGGCGGAGAGCGTCAGGTACTCGCCGGCCGGCCACCAGACGCGGCCGCGCGGAGTGAGCGACATCGAGTCGAGCCACAGCTCGGGGCCGGGCGGCGGCGCCCAGCCGCCCCGACGCACGGTGTAGTCGAGCACCGAGGAGTCGGTGGCCGTGCGCGCGGCGATACGGAACTGCATGAGACTGTCTTGCGGGAGCGGGATCCAAGCGAGCCAGGCGCCGTTGGGCCAGACGCGCACGGGATAGCCATTGATGGTGAGGCGTGCGTCTCCGGTCCCCACCGAGCCCAGGAGAAAGCTCGAGTCCTTGGCCCGCACGACGGCGTCGGGCGGCGGATAGACGATCCGGATGGCGAGCGGGCCGCGCTGCACCGGCACCTCGGGGAGGGCCGACGGTGGCCGGGTCGAGTCGCGGGCGGTGGTATCGGCGTGCATGCCGGCGGCCGGTGGCGCGGCGGGCGGCGGGCCGGCGGTGCGGGCGCACGCCGCGAGCCCCAGCAGCAGAACAAGCACGCCGGGGCGGCGGACGGAAGCCATGGCTGCAAGGTACATATTGGCTATCACTTACGCCATGTGGACGTTGACGCTCTCCAAGCCCCTCCCTAGATTCGTCACACTCCGCCACACAAATGGAACTCTGGAGGATCTCACCCGAGTGACTCTCGCCGTCGCCAGCCGCACCCCCGCAGACTGTCTCGAGAGATGTCGCTCTCTGCTGGGGGACGTGTGACCAGCGCTCCGGTCCGCGTGTCGGTCTTCGCCAAGACCGATCAGGGGCTCACCCGCGATCACAACGAGGACACCTTCCTCGTCGCCGACCTCAGCACCGGAGACGCCAACCTGCATCCCGACGTCCGCAACCACGAGGTGGGGCCGCGCGGCTCGCTCTTCATGGTG
>CAYPAE010000210.1:0-4799 GCA_964408595.1 uncultured Gemmatimonadaceae bacterium
TCCAGCTCGACCAGTTGGTCGCTCCGGATCTCGTAGAGGTCCGCCACGTTGCCGATGAGCTTGACGTCCAGCAGTTGGCGCACCCGCTCGTAGCCCAGGCCGCGGATGTCCATCGCGCCGCGGGAGGCGTAGTGGACGATGGACTCCAGCATCCGCCCCGGGCAGGACGCGTTGGGGCAGTAGCGCATGACCTCGTCGGGCGGGCGCTCCACCGCGGTGCCGCAGGCGGGACAGCGGTCGGGCATCCGCCACGGCGCCGAGCGCGACTTGGGGTCCACTCCCTCCAGCAGCGGACGGACCACCTGCGGAATCACTTCGCCGGCGCGAATCACCTCGACCCGGTCGCCCTCCCGGATGTCCTTCTGGGCGATCAGCTCCTCGTTGTGCAGCGTCGCGGCGCTGACGGTCACGCCGGTGATCTGGACCGGCTCCAGCGACGCCCAGGGGTTGAGCGCGCCGGTCCGGCCCACGTTGATCTCGATCCGGCGCACCCGGGTGACCGCGACCTCAGGGGCGAACTTCCGGGCGATCGCCCAGCGCGGCTCCCGCCCGCCGACGACGCCCAGCTCGGCGTGGAGCCGAAGCCGGTCCACCTTGACGACCACGCCGTCGGCCTGGAAGGGGAGGTGTGGCAGGAGGTGCTCGAAGGCGGCGACCTTCTGCTGCACCCCCTCCAGAGAATCGAAGCGCTCCCGATGCGGCTCCACCTGGAAGCCCCAGGCGTCGAGCAGATCGAGGACTTCCGAGTGCGTGTGCGCGGGGACCGTGCCCTCGATCGGTTCCACCGCGAAGGCGAACATCCGCAGCCGGCGCTTGCGGGTAAGCGCGGGGTCGAGCTGGCGGAGCCCTCCGGCGGCGGCGTTCCTCGGGTTGGCGAAGAGCGGCTCTCCCTCCTTCTCCCGCTGCTCGTTGACCCGCTTGAAGCCGGCGTAGGGCAGGTACACCTCGCCCCGGACCTCCATCACCTTCGGCCATCCCCGGCCCTTGAGGGTGAGCGGCACGTCGGCGATGGTCCGGAGGTTGGCGGTGACGTTCTCGCCGATCTCTCCGCTGCCCCGAGTGGCGCCGACCGTCAGCCGCCCCGCCTCGTAGGTCAGGGTGACCGCGGCGCCGTCGATCTTGATCTCGGTGGCGTAACCCGCGGCACGCACCTCGGGCGCGAGCCGCGCGTTGCGCTCCTCCCAGGCAGCGAGCTCGTCGGCCGAGAAGGCGTTCGCCAGCGACAGCATCGGTCTCTTGTGGGTGTACTTCGCGAAGGCGCTGGCGACCGGCGCGCCGACTCGCTGGGTAGGGCTGTCGGGGGAGAACACTTCGGGATGCGCCGCCTCCAGCGCCTGAAGCTCGCGGAAGAGGCGGTCGTACTCGGCGTCGGAGATCTCCGGCGTGTCGAGAACGTAGTACGCGTAATTGGCCCGTTCGATCTGCTGCCGTACCGAGGCCGCCTGGTCGGCCGCGCGAGAGTTCACCGCGAGGCGGCCTCCTGGCTGAGGACCGCCTGCGCCACGCCGGAGAGCCGGCCGATTTCCGGAGAGGTGTCCGCCGCGAGGTCCGGCTCGTCCTCCAGCCCCGCCCGCGGGGGGTAGGCCGAGAGCAGGTTCCGGAGGAAGCCGATCAGCGCGGCCTGCTCCCGCTCGCGGCGGCGAAGCGCGCCGGTCTCGCCCCGCTGCTGCCGCAGCTTCTCGAAGCGGTGCGCGTTCCGCAGCGCCTTGGCGGTGAGGTTCGCCACCACCTGGCAGAACTGGAGGTCCGCGGCGGAGATAGCGGGGCCGTCGCGGAACGTGCGCAGCAGAATCGCGCCGATGGCCGCGCCCCGCCACGAGATCGGGATCGCGGTGATGGACTTCACCCGGCGGGCGGTGAGCGAGCCGCGCGCGGGGCTCAGCGACGGATCGGTGGCGGCGTCGGCGATGAAGACCGTCTCGCCGGTCTGGATCGCCCGCCGCAGCTCGGGGTAGCGCTCGAGGTCCACGACGTAGTTCCGGATGCCGGGGTCCTCGTAGCTCGCCACCAGTCGGACGCGGCGGCCGCCCCGCTCGGCGAGGAAGATCGAGCAGCGGTCGAGGCCGAACGTCTCGCCCAGGCGGAGCGCCACGGACTGGACGATCTCCGCGAAGTGCAGCGTGCCGCTGATCTCCTGAAGGATCTCGATCACGGCCAGGAGATGCTTCCGCTCCTGCTCCAGCGCGCTGAGCCGGTTTTGTAGCCGTTCGACCTCATCGAATGCCGGTGCCGCAGTCATGATGGTATCCAGGGTGGGATGTCTAGGCTGATAATAAGACCCTAGCGGCGGCGCGAAAGCCGTGAATCAAGCTGCAGTTGCGGTGTCAAATCCCTGTGGTGTCGCGATGGTTGACGCCATCCCCGGCCCGGCTAGGTTGCACCGGAGCCCGGCTACGTCTTGTCCGCTATCCGCTTGGCCAGCGCCCCGGCGCGCTCCCGATACACCGGATCCAGCAGCTCCCGGTCCGGCAGTGACTCGATCCGGCCCAGCTGGTCGCGCGCCTCCTGATACCGCTTGCGGTCGGCGTAGATCCTCGCCAACTCCAGGCGGTGATAGATCCGGGCGGGATCGAGCTCGACCGCCTTCTGCAGGTTGGCGATCGCCTCTTCCCACGAGGCTTGCCGGAAGATGCCGGCGCCGAGGAAGCTCTTGGCGAAGAACCGGCTGAGTCCCGAGAGCCGCATGATCTCGGCGTTCCAGCGACCCAGGACGTGGTACGCGCCGTCGTGGGCGGGGTCGAGCTCGATGGTGCGTAGTGCCTCGTCGCGGATAATCTTCGCCCGGCGGATCCGCTCCTTCTTTCCTTTGGTGAGTGAGGCGCGGCCGACGGTGGCGGCGACGGCGAAGTGGCCCTCGGATCCCATGGAATCGGCCGCCACCGACCGGCGGGCGAGCCCCTCGGCCCGGGCGAACAGCGAGTCACGCTCCGTGCTCTCGATGCTGTCGGGGATCTGCTCGCCCTGGTCGAGCAGCGCGATGGCGCCCCGCCAGTTGGCGGCGTAGTCGGTGGAATCCAGGGCGAGCGCCGCATCGAAGTGGGCCAGGCCGGTGCGGAGGTCGTGGGCCTCGATCGCGGCCGCTCCCATGGCCACGTGGTCCGCGACCGACTGGCCGGCGAGAGGCGCCGGCATGGCGGTCCAGAGCAGAGCAGCAGCGACGAGCCAAGCGAGCATACCAGCGATCGTTCCCGGAGAAGCCTCCGAATGGTGATTCCCTCGTTGATCCAGCACAAGCGGGACGGGAACGCCATCGCCCCGGAGGACTGGGCGCGCCTGGTCGCCGAGTACACCGCCGGCCGGATCCCCGACTACCAGATCTCGGCACTGCTGATGGCGGTCGTCTTTCGCGGCCTCGCGCCGGACGAGCTGGCGGCGCTCACCGACGCCATGCTCGCCTCGGGCGACCGGCTCGAGTTCGACGGGTTCGCCATGCCCCGGGTGGACAAGCACTCCACCGGCGGGGTCGGGGACAAGGTCTCCCTGCTCCTGGCGCCGATGGTCGCGAGCTGCGGGGTGGCGGTGCCGATGATGTCGGGCCGCGGCCTGGGGCACACCGGCGGAACTTTGGACAAGTTGGAGTCGATTCCCGGATTCCGCACGGGGCTCTCGCTCGCCGAGGCGCGGGCCCAGATCGAGCGGATCGGCTGCGCCATGCTCGGGCAGACCCCGGAGATCGCGCCGGCCGACCGGAAGCTCTACGCGCTGCGCGACGTCACCGGCACGGTGGAGTCCATCCCGCTGATCTCCGCCAGCATCATGTCGAAGAAGCTGGCCGAGGGGCTCAACGGGCTGGTGCTCGACGTGAAGACCGGGAGCGGCGCCTTCATCCCCGATCCCGACCGGGCCGTCGAGCTCGCCCGCACGATGATCGCCTTGGGCGAGTCCCACGGCTGTCCCACCGTCGCCCTGCTCACCGCCATGGATCGGCCGCTCGGGAGAGCGTGCGGACACTCCCTCGAGGTCGAGGAGGCATTGGAGGGCCTGCAGGGCAGAGGGCCGCAGGACCTGATGGAGGTCACCTACGCGCTCGGCTGCGAGATGCTCCTGTTGGTGGGCGCCGCCCCGGACGCCGCCGACGCGCGCCGCCAGTTGGAGGTGTCGATCTCGTCGGGCCGGGCGCTCGAGACCTTCGGTCGCGTCATCGAGGCGCAGGGCGGCAACCGCGCCGTGATCGACGATCCTGGGATCCTTCCGCAGGCGGGCGCGGTGGAGGTCTTCCGCGCTCCGCGGAGCGGGGTGGTTGTAACCGTGGAGCCGCGGCGGATCGGGCGTGCGATTCTCGAGCTTGGGGGCGGCCGGGTGACGATCGAGGACGAGGTCGACCCCTCGGTGGGATTCGTGATCACCGTGAAGCCGGGCGACGCGGTCCGGGCGGGCGATCCCATCGCGTCCGTCTTCGCGCGGGACGATTCGGGAGTGGCCGGCGGCCTCTCGGCGCTGGGCGAGGCGATCTCCATCGGCGACGCCGGACGGCTCACGCCGCTGATCAGCCATCGAATCACGGCGCGCGGCGTCGAGATGACGGCGGGGGTACGCTGAGATGCCGTTCTTCGGCGGCCCGGTGCCGGTCGTGCTCCTCGCGGGAATACTGCTCGTCGCGCTGGCGCTCTGGCTGCTGCGCGACCGGCGCTATCCGGGTCCCCGGCTGCACGGCGCGGACGCGATCGACCGGGAGGAGCTGGAGGAGGCCGAGCGTGAAGTCCGGGAGCTCGACGCGGGACGCATGCCGGACGAGGAGAGGCCGGGCGACGACTGGGGACCGGGCACCGGCCGGCCCCGTCCGCCCACCCGGCTCTGAT
>CAYPAE010000211.1:0-4793 GCA_964408595.1 uncultured Gemmatimonadaceae bacterium
CGCACATGGGGCTGTTCGATATCGCCTACATGCTGGCGGTGCCGGGCATGACGGTCACCGCGCCGAAGGACGGCAACGAGCTGATCGGGCTGCTCCGGACGGCGCTGGCCCACACCGGCGGCCCCTTCTGCACCCGGTACCCGCGCGACAAGGCGCCGGCCGAGCCGGACGATGCCGTGAAGATCGCCGCGGTGCCCTACGGCACCTGGGAACAGCTGCGGGAAGGGAAGGAAGACGTCGCGATCCTCGCGGTGGGCACGATGGTGGCGCCCGCGGTGCAGGCGGCGGAGCTGCTCGCGTCGGAGGGCGTGGACTGCGCGGTGGTCAACTGCCGGTTCCTCAAGCCGCTCGACTCCGCGCTGCTGGAGTCGCTGGTGCAGCGCCACCGCATCCTGGTGACGGTCGAGGAGGGGACGATCGTGAACGGCTTCGGCGCCTATCTCGCGGAGACGCTCCAGACCACGCACCCCGAGGTCCGGGTCGTGGCCCTCGGCGTGCCCGACCGCCTGATCGAGCAGGCGCCGCGGGCGGAGCAGCTCGAGGTCTACGGGCTCACCGCCGCCGGGATCGCCCGCCGCATCACCGCGCTGCAGCACGAGGAGAGCCTCGAGGCGCGATGAAGGTCGGAGTCGTCGGCAACCCGAGGTACCGCGACCTCAAGTCCGTCCTGGAGTACGTCGGCCGCCAGGCGCCCGAGCGCGGGATGACCCTCTACGCCGAGGAGCGGCTCGCGCCGTTCTGGACCGGTGAGCTGGTCTCCCTCTCCGGCGTCGAGCTCGACGCCCTCATCACCTTCGGCGGCGACGGCACCCTCCTCCGCGGCGCGCGCCTCCTCGGCGGCCGCGAGACCCCGATCCTCGGCGTGAACTTCGGCCGGCTCGGCTTCCTCACCAGCGCCACCCGCGACGGCCTCGACGAGGCGCTCGACTGCCTCGTCGCGGGCCGGTACGTCACCGAGCGGCGGCAAGTCCTCCACGCGGCGATCAAGGACGGCGCGGGCGTGCAGCGCTCGGTCCAGATGGCGGTGAACGACGTCGCCGTGCACAAGGGCGGCGTCGCGCGCGTGGTGCGGGTCAACGTCTACATCAACGGCGAGAACGTCGGCCCCTACAGTGCCGACGGCATCATCGTGGCGACGCCGACCGGCTCGACCGCCTATTCGCTGAGCGCCGGCGGTCCGATCGTGGTGCCCGGCGTGGAGGCGATGGTCGTCACCCCGATCGCGCCGCACACCCTCGCCGTCCGGCCGCTGGTGGTTCCCGGGACGTACCGCATCGTGATCGAGCCGATGCCGGGCTGGGCGGACGACCTGCTGGTGTCGTTCGACGGGCAGACGGGCACCACGCTCGCGCCCGGCGAGAGCGTGGACGTGCGCCGCGCCGATCACCGGGTCTGTCTCATCCGGCTCGGCGGCGACGGGTTCTTCAGCCGGATGCGGCAGAAGCTGCACTGGGGGGATCTGTCGGATCGGGAGGCGGTGCGGTGACACAGTCGCCGCCATGATCACCGAGCTCCGCGTCCGCGACCTCGCCACCATCGCCGACGTCACCCTCCACCTCGGTCCCGGCCTCAACGTCCTCACCGGGGAGACCGGTGCCGGCAAGTCCATGCTGGTGGACGCGCTCGCCTTGCTGTTGGGCGAGCGCGCCGCGAGCGGCAGCGTGCGTCCCGGTGCCGCCAAGACGATCGTCGAGGGCGCGTTCGAGGGCGTGGACAGGGCCGCCCGCCAGCGGATCGAGGGTCTCGGTCTCGATCTCGACGACGGACGGCTGATCGTGCGGCGCGAGGTGTCGGCCGAAGGCCGCTCGAAGGCGTGGGTGAACGGGAGCCCGACCACCGCCACGGTGCTCGGCGAGCTGGGCGCGCTGCTGGTGGACCTCCACGGCCAGCACGAGACGCAGTCGCTGCTCCACGCGGACGCCCAGCGCGACATCCTCGACGCCTTCGCGCACGCCGAAGGCGAGCGCGCCGCGGTGGCGGAGGCCCACGCGGTGCTGCAGCGGCTGCGGACCGCGGAGGCGTCCCTCGCGGCGAAGCGCGACGAAGTGCGGCGGCGGGCCGACTACCTGCGCCACGTGGTGAGCGAGATCGACGGCGCCCGGCTCAAGCGGGGCGAGGACGAGGCGCTCCAGGTCGAGGCCCGCCGGCTGAGCCAGGCCGGGGCGCTGGCCGGGCAGGCGCAGCGGATCGCCGACGCGCTGGAGGGTGACGGGGGGAACGCGCTCGGCGCGGTGGCCATCGCCGATCGAGCGCTGGCGGCGCTGGAGAAGGCGGACCCCTCGGTGGCGGGCTGGCGGGAGATGCTCGACGCGGCGTACGCCAACCTCTCGGAGCTGTCGCGCCTCGCCGCCGCGTACGCCGAGGAGGTGCAGGAGGATCCGGAGCGGCTCGCGGAGGTCGAGCGCCGCCGGGACCTGCTCTTCCGGTTGACCCAGAAGTACGGGGCGACGGTGGAGGCCGTGCTCGCCGCGGGGGAGGAGTCGGCGGCGGAGCTCGACCTGCTGGACACCGCCGACGTGGACCTCCGTGCGCTCGGGGCCCGCCGGGCGGCCGCGGAGGGCGGCCTCAACGCCGCGGCCAACGCACTGTCCGAGCGCCGCCGCGACGCGGCGGACCGGCTGGCGCGCGGGGTGAACCGCCTGCTGCCGCAGCTCGGCCTCCCGGGCGGCACGCTGGAGGTCGAGCTGACCCGGCTGGAGGAGCCCGCCTCACACGGGCAGGAGACGGTCCAGTTCACCGTGCGGCTCAACGTCGGGCTCGATGCCAAGCCGCTGGCGCGGGTGGCATCCGGGGGCGAGCTCTCGCGCCTGATGCTCGCGCTCAAGGTGGTCCTCGCGCGGCACGACGCGATCGCGACGCTGGTGTTCGACGAGGTGGATCAGGGGATCGGCGGCGAGATCGGCGCGCAGGTGGGCGGCGCGCTGGCGGAGGTGGCGGAGCGGCACCAGGTCCTGGTGATCACTCACCTGCCGCAGATCGCGGCCCGCGCCGACCGGCATCTGGTGGTGTCGAAGGAGCCCCGGGGCGGGATCGCCACCAGCGACGTGCAGGTGATCCACGGGGAGGACCGGGTGGGGGAGATCGCCCGGATGCTGGGGGATGTCGAGGGGGAGGCGGCGCGGCGCCACGCACAGGCGCTGCTCCGGAAGGAGCGCGCGACCCGGCGCTAGCTCTGGGTGCCCGGCTTCGACTGCCGCCAGGTCAGCGCCACCAGCATCCCCGTCAGGTTCGCCCCGGCGCACACCGCGCCCGCCATGATGAGGTAGCGCGCCATCCACCGCAGTATGGTCAGGCTGTCTATCGTCACCGCCACCAGCAGCAGCTTCACGCTGAGCAGCGCGGCGGCGGTGGAGAAGAGCAGCAGCTGAACCAGCAACAGCGGCCGGTAGCCCATCCCCGCATACATCCAGTAGAGCGCGAGGCCGACCAGCAACCAGGCGAAGATTGCCGTGCGGGTGCTCCTCCCGAGCAGCGGGAGGTCGGCCAGCAGGGGGGCCACCAACAGCCCCAGCGCCGCCAGCATGAGCAGGAGGGTGATGACGGAGCGGCGCAGCTCGCCCGGTGTGGCGTCTTCGGCCGTGTGTTCGGCGGGGCCGCGCAGGTTCATCCAGCCCTCCCGCCAGGAGTATCAGGATCAGCAGGGTGTCGAACAGCGAGGTAGGCCATCCCCCAAATATTACGCGGGAATCCCGGCTGCGGAACGGTCCCCGCCAGGCTCGAGCTCACCAGACATCGAAATACAGCCGGAGCCGGGCTCGGATCCGGTGGGTGTCTGGAACGATCCCGCCGGAGGCGGAGACCACGCGCTCGTAGCTCCATCCGGCGTCCACCGGCAGCCCAGTGCCGCCGGCGCGGAGGGCGCCGGGGTTGGAGTAGGTCAGGCCGATGCTCACGAGGGTCGCGCTGGCGTCGGTGTCCTGCGCCAGCACGCTGGGGTCCACCCCCGGGATCGCGTCGGCCTCGCTCCGGTACTCGACCGCGTCCTGGCCCTTCGACCATCGCTCGAGGGAGCCGATGATCGCAACGGTGCGGGCGAGCCGGACGAACGGCCGTACGGCGAGGGTGGTCACGTCACCCGGGTCGAGCCGGACGGAGGCCAGAAGGCTCTGGGACGGAAACGCCTCGCTGGGTGGGGCTACCCGCTCGACGATGTCGCCCGCGAGCTGCCGGTTGTACCCGCCCTCCAGCCGGACTCCGACGTTGCCGGCGCCGAGGTCCGCGACGCCGCGCAGCTCGACATCGGTCTGCCCGTCACCGGTGCCGACCGCGAACGCGCGATCGGTCCGGGCGCGGACGCCGGTGGGGAACCGGACCAGTCCCTCCGCCGCCGCCCGGAAACCGCCCCGGCGACGCCCCCGGTCCCACCGATCGGCGATCGTCACCGCGATCCCGGCCTCGGCGTCACCGCGGAACATCACCTCCGAGTCGCCGGTCCGAATGCCGATCGGGCCGAAGGGGTCGCTGATGACCGACTCGACGTCCGTGGCTGTCGCGGGCGCGGCCGGAAGCGCGGGCTGGGTGGAGAATCCGCCGACGCCAAGATCGGTACCGAGCGTGGCCTGGAGCGCGGCGATGCGCGCGGAGAGCGCCGTGCCGGCTTCGCTTCCCCCGATGGGGATGAACGGTGCCGCGGTGGTGGGATCGCCGAGCAGCGTGAAGAGGTCGCTGAAGAGGGCACCACCCTGGGCCAGGGTGGCGTTGGCGAGGGCGCGGCGGGCGGCGTCTCCATCGTAAGCGCCGGCGGCGATCTGCGCCGCCAGGGTGCTCAGCGCCGCGTCGAACTGAGCGAAGAA
>CAYPAE010000212.1:0-4784 GCA_964408595.1 uncultured Gemmatimonadaceae bacterium
CCTCCGAGCCCTCGCTGTAGCGGATCCGCTGGAACGAGTAGGAGGTGAACAGGCGGGTGTAGCGCGACCCGAAGAAGGGGAACCCGAGCTGGACCGAGCCGCCGGTCTGCTTCCGCCGCCCGAGGTCGCCCACGGTGAACCGGGCCCGGCTGTCGAAGAGCGACACGGTGCCCGAGATCCGGCTCTCCCGGATGTTGGGATCGGTGTAGCTCAGCGTGAAGTCGTTGATGTTCTTCCCGAACTGCCACTGGAGCCGGCCGCGCTTCCCGCGCCCGAAGAGATTCGGCTCCTCCAGCCCGAGGAATCCGCCGACGCCGGTGCCCTGCCCCAGCGAGGCGCCGAAATTGATGTTGCCGGTCCGGCGCTCCTCGACCCGGAAGACGATGTCCACGTCCACCCCGTTCTCCGAGGGCTTCACGTCGGGCGACGGCATCGGCTGCTGGAAGAAGCCGAGGTTGGACACGTTCTGGTACGACCGGATGAGCCGCTCCCGGCTGAACAGGTCCCCCGGGAGCATGACGATCGCCTCGCGGATCACCCGCTCGTGGGTCACGTCGTTGCCGACGATCTCGATCTTGTTGATCGTCGCGGGATTGCCCTCGCGGATCGTCCAGCCGAGATCGACGACCGGTTTCCCGTCCGGGCCGGTCCGGCGGACTTCCTTCGGCTCCACCTGGGCGTAGATGTACCCGTTGTTGGCGTAAAGATTCTGCACCTTCTCGGTGGCGGCGTCCCACTCCGAGCGGTTGAACGGCTTGGCGTCGCCGGTGGGCACTCCGGTCCGGTCCACCGGACCAAAGGGGTAGTACGCCATCAGCTCGTCGGTGGAGAACCGCCGGTTTCCTTCCACGTCGAAGGCGCCCACCGAATAGCGCGGACCCTCCTCCACGTTCAGGTGCAGCGTCGCCTTGCCGCCCGCGCTGTCGGCGGCCAGGGAGTCGCCGGTCACCTGGAAGTCTACGAAGCCCCGGTTGGCGTACCAGCCGGGCAGCTTCTCGCGCACATCCTGCTCCAGCCTGTCCTCGTCGTACTCGCCCTTCTGGAACCACCAGAACCCCTCGGGACGGGTGGACATCTGCTTCACGACCGTCTTGTCGGAGAAGCGCTCGTTCCCCTCGACGTTCACCTGGCTGATGGCGACGCGGTTGCCCTCGTTCACGTCGAACACCACTCGGGTCTTGCCGCCCTCCTGAGGCAGCTCGAGCGTCTTCACCTCGGCCGCGTAGTAACCGGCGTCCTTGTACAGGGAGTCGATGGAGGCGCGGGACTGCTCGACGGCGTTGCGGTCGAGTGGCCGGCCTTCGACCAGCTTCACCCGCCCCTTCACGGTGCCTTCCGAGACCCGGTCCACCCCCCGCACCGCCCACCGCTCGAGAACGGGCCGCTCCTTCACCTTGAGCGCCAGCACCAGCTTGTCGCCGACCGTCCGCTGCTCCACGAGGACGTCGTCGAACTGGCCGGTGCGGAACAGGTTGGTGATCGCCCGCTGGATGTCGCGGTAGTTGACCGGCTGGCGCACGACCAGACCGGCGGTGCCGATGATCTGTGAGGGGGTGAGGCGCGAGTTGCCCTCGACGACGATGCTGTCGACGATCGGCGGAGCCTGCGGCTCCTGCGGCGGCTCCTGGGCAATGAGAGCCGCCGGTCCCCCCAAGAGGAGGGCGACGGCGGCGAGGACGGGACGGAAACGCTGCATCAGCACGGGGTGAGGAGTGGCGCGCCGGCCCCCTGCGGTGCCGGCACCGGCGGCGTCAGGCCCGGGTGGCGGTCAGAGCCCGGAAGGCCAGCCGCTCCCCGTCGGGCGCGACATCCACCTGGATCTCGTCGCCCCGGCCGAACTCGCCCATCAGAATCTTCTCGCTCAGCGGGTCCTCGACGAACTTCTGGATCGCCCGCTTGAGCGGCCGGGCGCCGTAGTTCTCGTCGTAACCCTTCTGGACCAGGAAGTCGATCGCGGCCTGGGTGAGCTTGACCTCGTCGCCGAGGCGCCGCTGCACTTCCTTGAGCAGGATGGTGACGATCTGGGCGATGTGCTCCCTCGAGAGCGGGTGGAATACCATGACGTCGTCCAGCCGGTTCAGGAACTCCGGGTTGAACACTTTCTGCATCTCGTCCTTGATCCGCTCCTGCATCTTCTCGAAGCTGGACTTCGAGTCCGCGCCGTGGAAGCCGAGGGACTTGCCCTGCATGATGTCCCGGGCGCCCACGTTCGACGTCATGATCACGACCGTGTTCTTGAAGTCGATCATGCGGCCGTAGTTGTCGGTCAGGTGGCCCTCGTCCAGCACCTGGAGCAGGATGTTGAAGACGTCCGGGTGCGCCTTCTCGATCTCGTCCAAGAGGACGACCGAGTAGGGCTTCCGCCGCACCGCCTTGGTCAGGGTGCCGGAGTCCTCGTACCCCACGTAGCCCGGGGGGGCGCCGATCAGCCGGCTGACCGAGAACTTTTCCATGTACTCCGACATGTCCACCCGGATCAGCGCCTGCGCGTCGGCGAAGAGGAACTTCGCCAAGGCCCGCGCCAGCTCGGTCTTCCCGACGCCGGTGGGGCCGGAGAAGACGAACGAGCCGATCGGCCGGTTGGGATCCTTGAGGCCGGCGCGCGACCGCCGGATGGCGCGGGAGACCGCCGCGATCGCCTCGTCCTGACCCACCACCGAGGTGTGGAGCTCGTCCTCCATCCGCAGCAGCCGGGCGGTCTCCGCCTCCTGCAGCCGGGTGACCGGGATGCCGGTCCAGCGGGAGACGATGAAGGCAATGGCCTCCTCGTCGATCACCGGACGGCGGGTCTGCCGGTCGCGCTCCCACTCCTCCTGCTTGAGCCGGATCTGGTTCTGGAGATCGCGCTCCTGGTCACGGAGCGACGCGGCCCGCTCGAAGTTCTGGTCGCGGACGGCGTCTTCCTTCTGGAGGTTGACCTTCTCCAGCGCCGTCTTGAGCTCGGCGACTTCGGCCGGCGGCACCTGCGACGCCAGGCGCGCGCGGGCGCCCGCCTCGTCGATCACGTCGATCGCCTTGTCGGGCAGGAACCGGTCGGTGATGTAGCGCTCCGAGAGCTCGGCCGCCGCCGCGAGGGTGGCGTCCGGGATGCTGATCCGGTGGTGGTCCTCGTACTTCTTCCTGAGGCCCTTGAGGATCTCCACCGTCTCGGGCACCGTCGGCGGCTCCACCACCACCGTCTGGAAGCGGCGCTCGAGCGCGCCGTCCTTCTCGATGTACTTCCGGTACTCGTTGAGGGTCGAGGCACCCACGCACTGCAGCTCGCCCCTCGCCAAGGCGGGCTTCAGCATGTTGGACGCGTCGATCGCGCCCTCGGCCGCGCCGGCGCCGACCAGGGTATGCAGCTCGTCGATGAACAGGATGATCTGCTTGTTCTGCGCGATCTCGTTCATTACGGCCTTGAGCCGCTCCTCGAACTGACCGCGGTACTTGGTGCCGGCGATGACGGCGGCCATATCGAGCGACAGCACGCGGTGGTCGCGGAGCACGTCGGGGCAGAGACCGTTCGCGATGAGGAGCGCGAGCCCCTCGACGATCGCCGTCTTGCCGACGCCGGGCTCGCCGATCAGCACCGGGTTGTTCTTCTTCCGGCGGGCGAGGATCTCCATGACCCGCTCGATCTCCTTGGCCCGGCCGATCGTCGGATCGAGCTGGCCCTCGGCGCCGAGCTGGGTGAGGTCGCGGCAGAAGTGGTCGAGCGCCGGAGTCTTCGACTTCTTCTCCGACTTCGGGGCCGCGCTGGGCTGGCTGCCCGCGCTGCCGGCCGAGGCCTGGGGCATGTCGCTGCCGAGGAGCCGCAGTGTTTCGGCCCGGGACTGCTCGAGGTTGACGCCGGCGTCGGTCAGGACCTGCGCGGCGATTCCCTTCTCCTCGCGCAGCAGGCCAAGCAGCAGGTGCTCGGTGCCGACGTAGGAGTGGTTGAGCTCGCGCGCTTCCGTCATCGCCAGCTCGAGCACCTTCTTCGCTCGAGAGGTGTACGGCAGATCGGGGCCGGCGGCAGCGGCGGCCTTCCCCTTCTTGACGGTCTCTTCGATCTTCTGCTGAATGTCTTCCAGGTCGACGTTGAGATTGGTGAGGACGGCCGCCGCCACCCCCTCACCCTCGCGGATGAGGCCGAGCAGAATGTGCTCGGTCCCGACGTATTCGTGATGCAGACGCGCTGCCTCCTCCCGCGCCATCTGCAGGACCTTGCGGACCCGATCAGTGAAGTTGTAGCCGTTCATTGCGGTGCCCCACGTAGCTCACTCCGAAAGCCGTCGCCGCGGCTCATCCACGACGCCCCACTTCGGATTCCAACACCTTGCGCACGAACCGTGCCCGCCGAATTGGCAGGTCGGCATCGGTCGGCGCCACCCCCTCCGCCACCGCCAGGTGGGCCGGCTGGGTATACACCAACAGCTTGTTGAGGGTATACATCGCGACGTCGGGGATGAGACTGACGCCGACACCGAGCCGTACGCCGCTCAACAGGTTCATCGCCTCCTCGAACGAAAGTGCCCGGGCGTAACGCAGGAGGCCGAACGCACGCCAGACTTTGTCTTCGATGATCGCCGGCGCGTCCCGGAGCAGCACCTGCCGCGCCTGTTCTTCGTAGTCCATCACCTGGCGAACCATCTTGCCCAGATGGTCGAGCAGCTCGTGCTCGGTACTGCCTAGCGTCGTCTGGTTGGACAGTTGGAAGAAGTTGCCGACGACTTCACTTCCCTCCCCATACAGGCCGCGGAACGTCAGCCCCACCTGAGCCAGGCCCTGCAACACCTTCGAGATTTCCTTGGTGAGCACCA
>CAYPAE010000213.1:0-2115 GCA_964408595.1 uncultured Gemmatimonadaceae bacterium
GTTGTGGGGAGCGGCGTACCGCCGGCGGGCCAGCGGGGCGGAATGTGCCAACCGCGAAACGACAGGGTAACAAGAGCGGCGCTTCGGGTGTACTTCGAAGCGCCGCTTCAGTTGCCGATGATTTCCGCGCTTGTCACCGTTCCACCCAACGGCCACTGCCCCGCTGCCCCGCCGCCCCGCTGCCCCGCTAGATTCCGTCCATGCCCTTCCGGCTTCCGATCTTTCCTCTCTCGGTCGTCCTCTTTCCCGGCACGCCGCTTCCGCTGCACATCTTCGAGCCGCGGTACCGGCGGATGCTGGCCGACTGCCTGGAGGGCGACCGGCGCTTCGGCATCACGCCGGCGGGGCGGGACGACGGGATGCCCGAGCCGGGAACCGTCGGCTGCGTCGCCGAGATCCGGGTCAACCAGGAGCTGCCCGACGGCCGTTCCAACATCATCGTGCTCGGCGTGGAGCGCTTCGTCCTGAGCCGCGCGATGGAGGACACGGCCCCCTACTTCGTCGCGCTGGTGCAGAGCTTCGAGGAGGAGCCGGGAAGCGAGCCGCCGGGCGAGAGCGCGACCCAGCTCCGCGAAGTGTTCACCGGCTATTACACGCTGCTTCGCCAGCTCAACGACGTCGAGCCCGAGGACCCGAGCCTCCCCGATGACTCCGTCGGGCTGTCCTTTCACGTCTCCGCCGCCATCGAGTGCGATCCGGGCGTGAAGCAGCGGCTCCTGGTCGAGCGCTCCACCACCCGCCGGGTCGAGGCGCTCCTGATGCTGGTGCCGATCCTCACCGCGACCGTCGAGTCCGCGCTTCGGATCCACCGGCGCGCCCACACCAACGGCCGAGGCGGCGCCCGGCCCGATGTGATCACCGAGCCATGACGCCGGAGATGGTGGACGCGCTGGGCCACATCGTCGGCCCGCGGTGGGTGCGCCATCGCCGGGCCGAGCTGGCGACTTACTCGATGGACGGCCTTCCGACGCGGGAGTCGTATCCCGGCGTCGTGGTGATGCCGGGGTCCGCGGCGGAGGTCTGTGAGGTCGTGCGGCTCATGCATCTCACCGGCACGCCGTTCGTCGCGCGGGGCGCCGGCACCGGCCTCTCGGGCGGTGCGGTGGCGGAATCCGACGCGGTGGTCATCGCGCTCACCCGGTTGAATCGGATCCTCAAGGTGGACCCGATCCGGCGGCGTGCCACGCTTCAGCCCGGCGTCGTAAACGCGCGCCTCTCCGAGGCGGTCTTGCCCCACGGCCTGCATTACGTCCCCGATCCTTCCAGCCAGGCGGCCTGCACCGTCGGCGGCAACGTGGCGGAGAACGCCGGCGGGCCGCACTGCCTGAAGTACGGGGTGACCACCAACCATGTCGTCGAGCTCGAGGTCGTGCTGCCCGACGGGTCCGTCGTTCGCCTGGGCTCGCGCCAGGGCGAGCCGTGGGGACCAGACCTGGTCGGGCTCTTCGTGGGCAGCGAGGGGATGTTCGGGATCGCGACCGAGATCGTCGTCCGGCTCGAGCCGATCCCCTCGAGCGTCCGCACGATGCTCGCGGATTTTCCCACGGTGCGGCAGGCGAGCGAGGCGGTGTCGGCGATCATCGGAGCCGGGATCGTTCCCGCCGCGCTCGAGATGATGGACCGGGCGTGCGTGGAGGCAGTGGAGGCGTCCATCTACGCCGCGGGTTACCCGACCGACGCCGCGGCGGTACTGCTGGTCGAGCTCGACGGCGGCGCCGACGCGGTCGAGGCGGAAGCGGCGACCGCCGCCTCCATCCTCCGGGAGCGCGGTGCCCGCGACGTGCGGAGCGCCTCCACGCCCGCCGACCGGGCGCGACTGTGGCAGGGCCGGAAGAAGGCGTTCGGCGCGATGGGCCGCATCGCGCCCGACCTCGCGGTGCAGGACGCCGTCGTGCCCCGCTCCGCGCTGCCGGACATCATGGATCGGATCGAGGAGATCCGCGGCCGTCACCGGCTCTCGATCAGCAACGTCTTTCACGCCGGAGACGGCAACCTGCACCCCAACATCAGCTTCGACCGCCGCGACCCGGATCTCGCCGACCGGGTCCAGGTCGCCTGCCGGGAGATCATGGCCGCCTGCGTGGCGGCGGGCGGCAGCATCACCGGCGAGCACGG
>CAYPAE010000213.1:2215-4737 GCA_964408595.1 uncultured Gemmatimonadaceae bacterium
GCGATGAGCGACGTCATCTTCGGCCGGCTCCGCGCCCTCCTCGGCACCGGTGGCGTCGAGCGTGACGCCTCCGGCCTTCCGCGCGCCACGCCCGACTCCGCCGACGCCTTGTCGCTGGTCTGCCGGCTGGCGCACGACGAGGGCTGGAAGATTCGGGTCGAGGGCAACGGCACCTGGCTCGCGTCCGACGCGCCCGCCGACCTCGCGGTCAGCACCCGGGCGCTCGACCGGGTGCTGTCGGTGAGTCCCGCCGACCTCGTGGCCACGGTGCAGGCGGGCACGCCGCTCGAGGCGCTGCGACGCCGGCTCGCCGAGGAGGGGATGTGGCTGGCGATCGATCCGCCTGGGCGGCCGGAGCGGAGTCTCGGCTCGGTGGTCGCCACCGGCACGGCGGGGCCGCTCCGTCACGGATTCGGACCGGTGCGCGACCACGTGCTCGGCTGCACGGTGGCGACTGGCGACGGCCGTCTGGTCCGTGCGGGTGGCCGAGTGGTGAAGAACGTGGCCGGATACGACCTCACCAAGCTTCAGGTCGGCGGCTTCGGCGGATTCGGGATCATCGCCGAAGTCCACCTGCGCCTCCGCGCGCTGCCTCGCGCCGATGTCACCATGATTGCCCGCGGGCCGCGCGACATGCTCACCTCCGCGGCGCGGGATCTCATCGCCGCACAACTGCTCCCGGGCACGCTCGAGCTGCTCTCCCCCGCCCTCGCGGCGGAGCCCGACTGGACACTCGCGGCTCGATTCGCCGGGACCGATGCGGCGGTGCAGGCCGATGTGCGCGGGCTGAGCATGCAGGGTGAGCTGGTATGGCAGCCGCTTCCGGCCGACCGGACCGCGGCATTCTGGGGTCTGGTCGCGCGCGGCAGCCTCGGTGGACCGATCACGCTCCGGCTCGGGGTGCTGGGTGACGGAGTGGACGAAACGATCGACCTGCTGGCGCACGACCTGGACGAGGGCCTGGTGAGCGCCGGCGCGGGAGCCGGGATGATCCGCTGGACCGGCGACGCCCCGCTGGAACGCCTGCGCGCGGTGCGGCGCGCCGCGGCCTCGCGAGAGATCCCGATGACGCTCGAGCGCGCCCCCTGGCCGATGCGCCGCGCCCTGGGCCACTTCGGTGCTTACCGGGAGGGGGTGGGCCAGCTCGTCGCCCGCCTGCGCGACAGCTTCGATCCGGGACATTCGTTGAGTGTTGCGTTGGAGGGGGATTGATGACCGCGGGGCAGCGGGGCAGCGGGGCAGCGGGGCCGCTAGAGCACACCGGCGTTATCCCAGCCTGGGAACAGACTGCCCCGCCGCCCCGCCGCCCCGCTGCCCCGCCTAGCGACCCGCTGGCCCCCTGCGTCCACTGCGGCTTCTGCCTTCCCTCCTGCCCCACCTATCTCGCGACCGGCGACGAGGCCGACAGTCCCCGCGGGCGCATCGTGCTGATGCGCGCGCTGGAGCGGAACGAGATCGGCTCCGACGACCCGGCCCTCGCGCAGCACCTCGATGCCTGCCTCGGCTGCCGGGGATGCGCGCCGGTGGGGCCCTCCGGCGTCGCCTACGGCCGCGGGCTCGAGCTGGCGCGGGAGCGGCTCGTCGAGGAGCGTGGTCTTCCGCCGCTCGCGCGAGCGGTGCTCGGCTTGTTCCGCTACCAGGCTCTCTGGCGCCCGCTGTTCACCGCGGCGCGAGCGCTCCGCGCGACGGGGCTGCCTCGCCGCCTCGCGGGCGCCGGGCGGTTCGGCTTCGGGATGGGAATGTTGGCGGCGTCGGGGGGGCAGGCGGGCAGGCGGGCACGCGGGCCGTCACAACACGCCGACAGATTTCGGGGAGCGCAACTCACCGCCCGCCGGCCCGCCGGCCCGCCGGCCCGCCCTTCCGTCGCCCTCTTTCGGGGCTGCGTCATGGACACGCTGTTCCGCCACGTCAACGACGCGACCCGACGCACCCTGGAGTTCAACGGCTACGACGTCGTCGAGGTGGAGGGGCAGAGCTGCTGTGGCGCGTTGCACGAGCACGCCGGTGACCGGGAGACCGCGGCCGCGCTCGCGCGCCGGAACGTCGCGGTACTGGCGGGATCGGCGGAATACATCGTGACCAACAGCGCGGGCTGCGGCGCGCTGCTCAAGGACTATGGCCACCTCCTGGGGGACGAGGAGGCGTCCGCGGTCGGGGCAAGAGTGCGCGACGTGAGCGAGCTGCTCGCCGCGGCGGGCCCGCGGCCGGGAGCACGGCTCGAGCTGGATGTTGCGTACGACGCGCCGTGTCATCTCCAGCACGCCCAGCGAGTGCACGACGCACCGCTGGCAGTTCTCCGGGCGATCCCTGGGTTGGAGCTGCGCCTGCTTCCAGACTCCGACCGCTGCTGCGGCAGCGCAGGCATCTATTCAGTGCTGCGACCCGCAATGGCCCGGGCAGTCCTCTCCTCCAAGATCGAGGCGATCGCGGCGGCCGATCCGAGGCCCCAGGTCGTCACCACCGGAAACCCCGGGTGCCTGATGCAGATCGGCGCCGGCCTCATCGCCGCCGGGCTCGACATC
>CAYPAE010000214.1:0-4730 GCA_964408595.1 uncultured Gemmatimonadaceae bacterium
AGCAGGTGAAGCGGCACGTCGTGATCGGGCACCAGATCCTCGAGCCGCTGCCCCAGTTCGGCATGGTGAGCATCTTCGTCCGGAGCCACCACGAGCGCTGGGACGGCACCGGCTATCCGGACGGGCTCTCGGAGCAGGAGATTCCCTGGGGCGCGCGGCTGATCGGCACGGCGGAGATGTACGACGCCCTCACCACGACGCGGCCGTACCGCCAGAGCATGTCGCCCGAGGAGGCGGTGGAGAGCATGCGCGGCATCGCCGGGAAGTCGATCTGCCCGGTCGTGTTCTCCGCACTCGCCGACGTCGTGTCGCGCCGGGAAGCGCTGGTGTTCGTGGATGATCACCGCGAGGGCGAACGCCGCGGCAGCGGCCAGGAGCTGGCGGTGGATTTCGAGGCCCGGGCGCCGGCACAATCCCCCTGACGGTCTGAAACGCACGAGCCCGGCAGATCTCGGGATGGCCTGCCGGGCTCCTCGCTCATGTGCTGCTCAGGCGTCGTCCACACCCGGGTTGGGATCGAGCTTCTGCTTCGCCTTGCCGACCTTCTGCTTGGCCTTTCCCGCGAGTTCCTTCACCTTGCCCTTCAATTGCTCGCTCGTGTTACCCGTGGCGCCGCCCACGACGTTGCGGATCCTGCCCTCGACGACATCGCCGGTGCCCTCCAGCCGGTCCGCCGTGCCCTCGGTCGCCAAGTCTTTGCGATCGCTCATGTTAGCCTCATGGTTGAGTTCATCTCAAGATGGCTGAACCGAACCAGGGCGACCGTGATCACGCTCACCCGGGTGATGCGAGCCGCGCCGTCTCCGCGGCTGCCAGGGCCTCCGGTGAGGGGGTGGTCTCGGCGTAGTGGCAGGCGGCGAACGTGGCTCCCACCTGCCTCAGCAGCGGCACTTCGCTCCGGCAGCGTTCGTCGCGGCGAGGGTGGAAGCAGCGGGGATGGAACCGGCAGCCGGAAGGCGGATTGCTCGGGCTCGGCAGATCGCCGCCGAGCACGACGCGCGAGCGCTGGCGTGCGGGGTCGGGCTCGGGTACGGCGGAAAGCAGCGCCACGGTGTAGGGATGCCGCGGCTCCCGGAGCAGCGCCTCGGTCGGTCCCTGCTCGACGATCTTGCCGAGATACATCACGGCGACCCGCCGGGCGATCTGGCGCACCACCGCGAGGTCGTGGGCGATGAAGAGATAGGAGAGCCCGCGCTCCTGCTGAAGGTCGGCGAGCAGGTTGAGCACCTGGGCCTGCACCGACACGTCGAGCGCCGACACCGGCTCGTCGCAGACGATGAACGAGGGCTCCACCGCGAGCGCGCGGGCGATGCCGATGCGCTGCCGCTGGCCGCCCGAGAACTCGTGCGGATAGCGCCGCGCGTAGCTCGGGTCGAGGCCCACCTCCTCCAGCAGCGAGCCGACTCGCCGCCCCACGGCTTTCCCGGAGGCGAGGCGGTGGATCTCGATCCCTTCCGCGATCGCGGAGCCGATGGTCATCCGCGGATTGAGCGAGCTGTACGGGTCCTGGAAGATGATCTGCATCCGGCGCCGCATCTTCCGGAGCGCGGTGCGGTCGAGTGAGAAGAGATCGCTGCCCTCGAACACCGCGCTTCCCCCGGTCGGCTCCTGCAGCCGGAGAATCGTGCGCCCCACCGAGGACTTTCCGCAGCCCGACTCGCCCACCAGGGCGAGCGTCTCGCCCTGGGCAACTTCGAACGACACCCCTTCCACCGCCCGCACCGGACGAGCGCCAGCGCGGAAGAGGCCGCCTGACTGATAGTGTTTGACCAGATCACGCACTTGCAGCAGGGTCACGCGAGCCACCCGTGGTGGGGCGCGGCGGCATCCTCACCGCACCTAGTCACCTGCCTTCGCCCCATTCTCCGCCAACCAACACCTCATCTGATGATCGGCCTCCACCGGCAGCAGCGGCGGCATGGTCTCGCTCTTGTCGAACGCCTTGGGACACCGCGGCCGGAACCTGCACCCGCTGGGCCACGCGCCCGGCGGCGGCACGCTGCCACCGATCGGCGAGAGCCGCTCGACCGGCCCGGTGATTCGCGGAACCGAGGCGAAGAGCCCCTGGGTGTAGGGATGCGACGGCCGCGCGAAGAGCCGGTCGGTCGCCGCCTCCTCGACGATCTGCCCCGCGTACATCACCGCCACCCGGTCCGCCCGACCGGCGACGATGCCGAGGTCGTGGGTGATGAGCAGCACCGCCATGCCGTGGCTGGCGCGGAGCCGGTCGAGCACCTCGAGGATCTGTGCCTGCACCGTGACGTCGAGTGCGGTCGTAGGCTCGTCGGCGACCAGGATGTCCGGCTCCGCCGACAGCGCGATCGCGATCATCACCCGCTGCCGCATGCCGCCGCTCAGCTGGTGCGGGTAGGCGTCGAGCCGCGCGACGGGGTCGGGAATGCCGACCTCCTGAACCAGCTTGAGCGCCCGCTGCCGCGCCGCTGCCCTCGACATGTCGAAGTGCGCGCGCACGCCTTCGGCGATCTGGTCGCCCACGGTGAACACCGGGTTGAGGCTCGTCATCGGATCCTGGAAGATCATCCCGATCCTGCGGCCCCGGATCCGGCGGAGCGCCTCGCCCTGGAGCGCGAGAACGTCGGTGTCACCGAGGCGGATCGCGCTGCCGTCTTCGATGCGTCCCGGTGCCGGAACCAGGCGGAGCAGGGCCAGGCTGGTGAGGCTCTTCCCGCATCCCGACTCGCCCACCAGCGCGAGCGTCTCCCCCCGGTCGAGGGTGAAGCTGACCCCGTCCACCGGATACACCCGGCCCGGCCCCGCATCGGGGAAGGAGATTCTGAGGTTCTCGACGTCGAGGACTCGGGTCATGCGCCTCGGGGATCGACGGCGTCGCGGAGGGCGTCGCCGAAGAGGTTGGCCGACAGCACGGTGATGACGATGGCGAGGCCGGGAAAGATCCCCGCCCACGGCGCGGCCACCAGGACCGACTTCGCGTCGAGGATCATCCCGCCCCACGAGGGCGCCGGCGGCTGAACGCCGAGGCCGAGAAAGGAGAGACCCGCCTCGAGCAGGATGACGTCCCCGACACCGAGGGTCGCCGCGACCAGCAGCGGTCCGGCGGTGTTCGGCAACAGGTGGCGGAAGATAATCCGCCTCCGGCTCGCGCCGAGCGCCTCGGCGGCCCGCACGTACGATTCCTCCCGGAGCCGGAGCACCTCGCCCCGCACCAGGCGTCCCGTCCCGAACCATCCGGTGACGCCGATCAGGACGATCAGCACCGCGACCGGCACCTGCTCCCAAACGGCGAGCACCAGCAGGAGCAGGAAGAGTCGGGGGATCGCGAGCGCGGCGTCCACCAGCCGCATGAGCGCGGCGTCCACCGCGCCGCCCCAATATCCGGCGACGAGACCCATCGTGGCGCCCAGCGTCACCGAGAGTCCCACGGCCAGGATCGCCACCGCGAGCGAGATCCGTCCACCGGTCGCCACCCGCGAGAGGATGTCGCGGCTCAGGTCGTCGGTGCCGAAGGGATGCGCGAGACTCGGCGCGAGGTTCTTGCACGTGAGAACGCAGGGCTGCGCCAGCGGATCGGGGAGGAGCAGCGGCCCCACGGCCGCCACGGCGCCGATGGCCGCGAGCACCAGGCCGCCCGCGCGGCCGCGGGGATCGCGCCACGCCCTGGCGAGCGCGTCCACCATGGGGGTCACGAGTAGCGCACCCGCGGATCGAGCAGCGCGTATGCCAGATCGGTGAGAAGGCTGGCCGTCACCACCAGCCCGGCGGCGAGCAGCGCCGCGCCCATCACGAGGGGATAGTCCCGGCTCGACGCGGCGCCCGCGGCGAGCGAGCCCAGGCCGGGCCAAGCGAACACCATCTCCACGAAGACGGAGCCGGTGACGAGGAGCGGCAGCCAGAGGCCGAACAGCGTGATCACCGGGAAGAGGGAGTTGCGCCAGGCGTGGCGCCAGACCACCGCGCGCTCCGGGATCCCCTTGGCCCGCGCGGTCCCTATATAAGGAAGGCGGAGGACCTCGAGCAGCGCGGTTCGCTGATATCGCATCGTCCCGGCGATGGTTACGATGGAGAGCGTGAGCGCCGGAAGCACCAAGTGCGCGCCGATGTCGAGCGCGCGCACGATCCACGGCGCCTCCGGCGAGAGCAGCGGACTCTTCATGCCCGCGACTGGCAGCCAGCCCAGCTCGATCCCGACCAGCCATGCGAGGACGAGGCCAAGCCAGAACGACGGTGTCGCGTATCCGGTGAGCGAGAGCGCCGTCAGGACCCGGTCCTCACGGCTCCCACGCCGGATGGCCTGCCTGACGCCGAGCCAGAGGCCCACGGTGAAATTCAGAAGGATCGCGGCGCCGCCGAGGAGCAGGGTAGGGACTATTCGCGACGCCAGCAGGGTGGTGACCGGCAGGCCGTGCTCGATCGAGGTCCCGAGATCGGCCTGGAGGACGCCCTTCACGAACTCGACGAACTGCTGCTGAATCGGCTGATCCAGATGGAAGATGGCGCGAAGGCGGGCGGTCTCCTCCGCGCTCATGAGGCGCTCCTCCTGCATCCGCGACAGCGGATCGCCCGGCGCGAGGCGCATGAGCACGAACATGAGCACCACGGCGATCGCGAACGTCACGACCGCCTGCGCGATCCTCCGGGCGAGCCAGGCCGTCAAATCAGGATCCGGGCGCGGGCCAGCGCCAGAGCGAGCTCCACGACGACTCCGGGCGGATGGTCACGTCCCGGAACCGGCGGTTCACCCCGAAGACGAA
>CAYPAE010000215.1:0-4722 GCA_964408595.1 uncultured Gemmatimonadaceae bacterium
CCGCGCCGTCCCCTCTTCCTCCAGCAGGTGGCCGCGGAGCGTGTTGCAGAGGCTTTCCGGCTGCTCGCAGATCTCCTTGAGCATGAAGTGGGCGAAGCCGTTCCGCTCCACCATCGTCAGGTCCCAGTCGATCTGGTTGACCGGCTTGCTGATCCGCGTGGTCTCCAGATTGCGCACCCGGTAACCGTCGCGGGAGAGCACCACCATCTCGCCGTCGTCGAGGTAGACCACCGAGCGGGTGTATTGCAGGAGCGGCGACGCGTCCGACGCGACGAACCACTCGTTCTCACCCACGCCGACGAGGAGCGGCGAGCCCTTCCGGGCCGCGACCAGGATCCCGGGCTCGTCCGCCGAGATGAACGCGAGGCCGTAGGCCCCGTCCACCTCGCGCAGCGCGGCGGCGACCGCCTCCTCGAGATTGCCGTCGTAGTACTCGCCCACCAGGTGCGCCAGCACCTCGGTGTCGGTCTCGGACTTGAAGGTGTGGCCCCGGCGCTCGAGCGTCTTCCGCACCGTGGCGGAGTTCTCGATGATCCCGTTGTGGATGACCGCGATGCGTCCCGATTGGTCGGTGTGCGGGTGGGCGTTCGGCGTGGTCGGCGCGCCGTGGGTGGCCCAGCGGGTGTGGCCGATCCCGAGTGTGCCGGAAGGCATCCCGCTCTCCAGCTCCTGCTCCAGCATGGAGAGCTTGCCGGCGGCCTTCATGATCTTGAGCCCGTGGCCGTTGACGACCGCGATGCCCGACGAGTCGTAGCCGCGGTATTCCAGACGGCGCAGCCCCTCGATGAGGAGGCTGGCCGCCTGGCGGGGTCCGATATAGCCTACGATGCCGCACATCGCGCCATGACCCTCACTGCAAGAGTTCTCGACCCGCGGCCACCAGCGCTTCCGCTTCGGATGACGTCGGGGCCTCGGCGATCAGTCGGACAATGGGTTCGGTGCCGGAGGGCCGGACGTGGAGCCAGCGATCGGCCCACGAGAGCCGGAGCCCATCCCGGTCGTCGGCGATCGCGTCAGCGAAGCGCCGCCGCAACCGGTCGTATCGTGGTCCCAGCTCGGGGCCGCGCGGCCCCTTGGCCTTCACGATGGTGTAGCGGGGAGAGGCACCAACCAGCTCAGCGACCGTTACCCCAGACGTAGCAAGGAGATGCAAGATCAAGGCCAGCCCCAGGGGTGCGTCGCGTCCGATGTGTAAAGCGGGAAACATGACCCCGCCGTTTCCCTCGCCGCCGATTACCGCTCCCTGGTCCCTTATGGCACGGGCCACATTGGCTTCCCCGACCGGGGCCCGCAGCACGGTGGCCCCGACCGCGCGCGCCGCATCGTCAACCACCAGACTGGTGGAAAGGTTCACCACGACGGTCGGGTTTTTTGCCGGACTGGTGCGTCGATCCAACACGGCCCGGACGGCAAACGCCAGAGTGTAGTCCTCCCCGATCGCCCTGCCGGTCTCGTCGACCACCGCGAGGCGGTCCACGTCGGGATCCACCGCCAGCCCGAGGTCGGCGCCGCTCTCCCGGACCAACCGGCCCAGCTCGCCGAGGTTCTCGGGGATGGGCTCGGGGGCCCGGGGGAATCTGCCGTCGAGCTCCAGGTTGATCCCGCTCACCCGGCAGCCCAGCCGCTCGAGCAGCGGCAGAATGGCCACCGCGCCCGCGCCCCGCACACAGTCCACCGCAACATGGAATCGGCGGCGCTGGATCGCGGAAACGTCTATCACCGGGAGCCCGAGGATGGCGTCGAGGTGCCGCTCCACCGCCCCGGGGTCCTCACGCACCTCACCGAGCCCGTCCCAGCCGGCTCGCGGCGGTCCCCTGTCCGCCAGCGCGCGGACCCGCTCGCCCGCCGCGGCGTCGAGGAAGATGCCGTCGGGTCCCACGAACTTGAGGGCGTTCCATTCGATCGGATTGTGGCTCGCCGTCAGGATGAGGCCGGCGCCCGCGTGATGGTGCTCGACCGCCATCTGCACGGTCGGCGTCGGCGCTACGCCGAGGTCCACGACGTCCACGCCCACCGACATGAGACCCGCCGCGGCCGCCCGGGCGAACATCGGGCCGCTGGTCCGGGTATCGCGGCCGAGCACCACGGCAGGCCGCGCTCCGGTGGTGCCCGCCTGCGCCGTGGAGCGCACCCAGGCGCCCAGCGCCGCGGCGTGACGGGCCACCAGCTCCGGAGTCAGGTCGGTGCCGACGTGGCCCCGCATTCCGGAGACGCTGATCATGAGCGTATCGGACATGTGGCGTGGAGTGCCGCTCAGCGGCCGACGGGGAGCGCGATGAGGTCCGGGAACGCCTCCGCGAAGGCGTCTACGACTTCCGGGTCGAAGTGCGTGCCCGCGCAGCGGCGCAGCTCGTCGATGGCTTCCCAGGGAGCGCAGGACGGACGGTAGGCGCGGTTGGTCGTCATCGCGTCGAACGCGTCCACCACCGCCACGATGCGGGCCTCACGCGGGATCCCGTCGCCGTGCAGGGCATCGGGAAAGCCGGCGCCGTCCATCCGCTCGTGATGCGAGCGCACGATGCGGAGCGCTATCGCCGATTCGTTGAGGAAGGGCGCGAGGATCCTCTCGCCCAGGATGGTGTGCTCCTTGATGTGCTCGAACTCCTCGGGCGTCAGCGGGCCCGGCTTGTGCAGGACCGCCTCGCGGGTGCCGATCTTGCCGATGTCGTGCAGCTCGGCGCCGAGGCGGATGTGCTCGAGCAGTTCACCGACGTACCCCAGGTGCACGGCGGTCTTCACCGCGTAGCGGCTCACCCTGGACGAGTGCCCGCTGGTGTACGCGTCCTTCGCCTCCAGCGCGTGCACCAGGGTCTGGACGCCGTTGATCAGCGATTCCTTGTTGCGGCGGTCCAGCTCCCGGACGCGGGTCTCCAGGTTCTTCTGGTAGAACCGGTTCTGCAGCACGAGCTGGCGCTCCTCCAGCGCCTTGTCCACCCGGGCCCGAACCTCCTCCATCATCACCGGCTTCGAGATGTAATCCAGCGCGCCCAGCTTGAGGCACTCGACGGCGGTGGTCACGTCGGCCACGCCGGTGAGCATGATGATCGCCATGTCCGGAAAGCGCCGCAGCGCCTCGCGGAGGAAGGTGACCCCATCCATCTTCGCCATGTGCACGTCGGAGATGCAGAGCGGGATCTCGCCTTCGCGATTGAGAATCGCGAGCGCCTCGACTCCCGAGGCCGCCTCGATGGTGGCGAGCCCGTGCCCCTCGATCGCTCGAGCCAGGGCACGGCGCACCGCATCATCGTCGTCCACGATCAGACAGCGGGCGGTCGCTCCCGCGGAACCGGGTTGATTCACGTTCCGAAAGTAATCGTGACCCGGGTATGGCTTCAACCGATCCGGCAGTCTTGCCGCCTGCCGTCGCAGGCCGTTACGCTTCTGCACTTCCACTCGAGCCGGCCCCGATGACCAGGATTCTCCCCCACGACGACCAGCATGGATTCGCCACCCGGTCGGTGCATGCCGGGCAGGTCGTCGAGCCGCTGGCCGGCGCGGTGATGACGCCGATCTACCAGACCTCCACCTACGTGCAGCAGGGGCTCGGACGGCACCGCGGATACGAATACGCCAGGACGCAGAATCCCACCCGCGAGGCGCTGGAGCGCAACGTCGCCAGCCTCGAGGGCGGCACCCACGGGCTCGCCTTCGGCTCCGGCCTGGCGGCGCTCGACGCCGTGCTCAAGCTGTTCCAATCGGGCGACCACGTCGTCTGCGGCGACAACGTCTACGGCGGCACCCAGCGGCTGATGGAGCGGGTGTACGCCGGGCTCGGCCTCCGGTTCACCTTCGTGGACATGCGGGACGTGAGGAACGTCGAGCGCGCGCTCACGCCGGCGACCCGTCTGGTCTACTGCGAGACGCCCACCAACCCGATGATGAACCTGGTGGACCTCGCCGCGGTGGGCGACCTGACCCAGGCCCACGGCTACCTCTTCGTGGTGGACAACACCTTCGCGACGCCGTTCTTCCAGCGGCCGCTGGAGTACGGCGCGGACGTCGTGCTCCACTCCACGACGAAGTACCTCAACGGGCACAGCGACATGGTCGGCGGCCTGCTGGTGATGGCGCGCGACGATCTGGCCGAGCGGCTCGCCTTCATCCAGAACGCCGCGGGCGGCGTGCCCGGGCCGATGGACTGCTGGCTCGCGTTGCGGGGGATCAAGACGCTGCCCCTCCGGATGCGGCAACACGACACCAACGGTCGGCGGATCGCGGAATGGCTCGCGGGACGGAAGGACGTGCCGAAGGTCTACTACCCGGGTCTCCCCTCGCATCCGCAGCACGAGCTCGCCTGCCGGCAGATGACCGGCTTCGGCGGGATGATCTCGCTCGACCTCGGCGAGCCGGCGCGCGCGCGGCGGATGGTCGAGTGCACCAGGATCTTCGCCCTCGCCGAATCGCTGGGCGGAGTCGAGAGCCTGATCGGACACCCGGTGACGATGACCCACGCGGCGGTGCCTCCCGCGATGCGCCAGGCGATGGGGCTGACCGACAGCCTGGTGCGGTTGAGCTGCGGAATCGAGGATGCGGAAGACCTGATCGAGGACTTGGATCAGGCGCTCGCGTCATCCCGAGCGTAGCGAGGGATCGGACCGGACATGAGAGTGAGTCCAGATGCTCACTCGATCGGCAGGCCGATCCCTCGCTATTCTCGGGATGACGCGCCTGAGGGCCATAGCGCCCGTCCCAGAGTGAAACATGTTGCCCGTGAGCCCGTAG
>CAYPAE010000216.1:0-4720 GCA_964408595.1 uncultured Gemmatimonadaceae bacterium
TGGGGGCCGGCGTAGTTGGCGCACACCCGGAGGGTGAAGGCGATCTGCTCGCGGGTTTCCTCGGGCGTGACGATCGCGTCCACATGGCCCCGCGCCGCGGCGTGGCGGGCGTCGAGCTGCATCTCGTAGTCGGCGCGCATGGATTCGATCGAGCGCCGGACCTCGGGCGCCACCTCCCGCTTCTCCCGCTGTGCCCGCTCGATCTCCGGCCCGTGCACCGCCATGACGGCGGCCTCGCCCTCCATCACCCCCATTCTGCCGGTGGGCCAGGAAAGAATGAAATCGGGATCGAATCCCTGGCCGGCCATCGCGTAATAGCCCGCGCCCGAGGCGTGATTCACCGTCAGCACGATCTTTGGAACGACCGCGGTCGCCATCGCCTCGACGAAGTGAGCGCCGGCGCGGATGATCCCCGACTGCTCCGCGTCGGGCCCGACCATGAAGCCGCTCACGTCCTGCACGAACAGGATCGGAAGCCGCTCCCGGCTCGCGGTCTCGATGAAGTAGGCGACCTTCTCCGCGCTCCCGGTGTAGAGGATCCCGCCGAATCGGGGCCGCTCCCCGGGCTGACCCTTGATGACTCCCCGCTGATTCGCGATCAGGGCCACCGGCCATCCGCCGATGTGCGCATGGCCGCAGATCATCTCCTTCGCCACCTCCGGTTGGAACTCGTCGAGCACGCCGGCGTCGAGCAGGCAGGCGAGCACGTGGCGCATGTCGTAGGAGAGGCGGTGATCGTGCGGGAGGATGTCGTACAGGTCGGTCGTCGGGCGGGCGGGCGGGCGGGCGGACAGGACCCGGTGGCTGACGCCTTCGACGCGGGGCAGCCGGCCGATGTAGTCGCGAATCCGCTCGAGGCACTCCTGGTCGTTCGCCGCGCGGTAGTGGGCGACGGCGCTCAGCTCGGTGTGGGTGCGCGCCCCACCCAGCGTTTCCGCGTCGATGGTCTGCCCGATCGCGCCCTTCACCAGGTTGGGGCCGCCCAGGCCCATGAAGCTGGTGCCTTCGACCATGAAGATCACATCGGAGAGCGCCGGCAGGTACGCGCCGCCGGCGATGCAGCTCCCCATGACCGCGCTGATCTGCGGCACATGCAGATAGCGGCGCATGATGGAGTTGTAGTAGAAGATCCGGGCCGCGCCATACTGCCCGGGGAAGACGCCGCCCTGATAGGGCAGGTTCACGCCGGCGCTATCCACCAGGTAGACGATGGGGACCCGCTGCCGCATCGCCACCTCCTGCGCGCGCAGGATCTTCCGAATGGTCTCCGGCCACCATGATCCGGCCTTCACGGTGGCGTCGTTCGCCACCACGACGACCTCGCGGTCCTCGACCACACCCACGCCGGTGATGACACCGGCGCCGGGTGCCTGACCTTCGTACTGATCGTGCGCCACCAGCAGGCCGAGCTCGAGCCACGGCGCGCCGGGATCCAGCAGCCCCTGCACCCGCTCGCGGGGGGAGAGCTTGCCCTGCTGGTGCATCTTGGCGACGCGCGCGGCGCCGCCGCCTTCCTGGAGCCGGGCGGCCAGGCGGCGATACTCCTCGCTGAGCTGCCGGAGGCGGCTCTCCTTCGACGGGGCGGAAGCGGTCACGGCGCTGGCCTCAGGGCTCGAGGTGTTTGGCCGCCCACGACTCGATGTACTCGATCAGGTCGGAGGTGGGCGTGCCGGGCCCGAACAGCCGGCCGATGCCCTGCTCCTGCAGCGCGGCCATGTCCTCCGCCGGGATGATCCCGCCGCCGGTCACCAGGATGTCGGGCCGGCCCGAATCGACCATGAGCTGGCGGACGCGAGGAAAGAGCGTCATGTGCGCCCCGGAAAGGATCGAGAGCCCCACCACGTCCACATCCTCCTGCACCGCGGCCGTGGCGATCATCTCGGGCGTCTGATGCAGTCCGGTGTAGACGACTTCCATGCCGGCGTCGCGCAAGGCCGCGGCGACCACCTTGGCGCCGCGGTCGTGGCCGTCGAGGCCCGGTTTGGCGACCAACACCCGGATCGGCCGAGGCAGCGAGCGTTGGGGGCCCGGCATCGTCAGGAGCGTCCTCCGTTCAGCAGGTCGTCGGCCAGCGCGGCGAGCGAATCGAAGCGTCGGCACTCGGGGCCGGGCCCGGCGGCGTCCGGCAGGAGCAAGACCGCCTCCATTCCCGCCGCCCGCGCGCCGACCACGTCCACGTCGTACAGGTCGCCGACGTAGAGCGCCTCCGCCGGCGCGACGCCGAGGGCGGCGAGCGCGGCACGGAAGATAGCGGGATCGGGCTTTTCCACACCCACGAGCGCGGAATCGAGCACCACGTCGAAGCAATCGCGGAGCCCGGCGGCGATCAGCGCTTCCTCGACCCGACCGTCGCTGTTCGACACGATGCCGAGCCGGAGACCGCTGGCACGCAGCCGGTCGAGCGCCTCACGGGTGCCCGCGGCGAGACGACACCACAGGTGATTCTCGCGGTGCAGCCGATCGAGGCAGACGCCCACTTCCCCCATACGGGCGGCCGGCACGCCGGCGCCGATGAACAGCGCCTCGAGATAGACCCCTGCGCGATCGCGGTCCGCGCCCCGAGCGCGCTCCGCCGCCCGTGCCGCGGCGCCTGCCGCCCCGGCGAGCCGTTCGGCATCGAGCGGCATGCCGAGAGCGGCGCCGACGGCGGCCGCCATCCGGTCGTAATCAAGAAAGAGCAGCGTGTTGCCGGCGTCGAAGAGCACCGCCTTCAACGACGCCGGCAGGCGGACGGAGGCGGTCAGCGGAAGCGCAGCAGGCCGGCGAGCCCCTCGATCGCGTCGCGCGCCTCGGGCTCGTACACCACGTTGACGTCCACGCCCTGGTGCAGCGCCTCCTCGATCGCGTCGTCCACCACGTCCAGCACCGGGATCGGCGTGCCTTCGTCGCGGCAGTCACGCTCGGTGAGCGCCAGCCTCCCGGTGTCGGCGCAGCGGAAGCCAGGCTCACCGGCGTCGGCGTGGACCAGGAGTGCCCGCACCTGGCCGCGCGACAGGGCGCGGAGCGTGGGCGTCATCCCGTTGACCGACCACCCGCTCCCCAGCGCTTCCAGCATCTCGTGCACCAGCGCCCGCTCGGAGTCGCGTTCCCACGCCTCGCGCACGGCGAGCGTGGCCTCGTGCACCCGGGCGGGACTCGCTTCCTTGGGGTTGAGGCGGGCGGTGCCGAGCACGCGCTCGACCAGGTAGTTGTGGAGGAAAGGCTCGACCGCGGCGGCCTCGGTGCCGGTGCCCGCCAGCACCATCCCGTGCGCCGGCTGGCGGCGGTCGATGGCGAACAGCTCGCGCGCGATGGCCTCGAAATGCCGCTGCTTCTCTTCGCGGATCCGGTTGTTGTAGGTGTGCTCGCCCCATCCCGACGGGCCGTCGGAGTCGCCGCGGAAGCGCTTGCCTCGCGTGCTGTCCGCACGGAGTCCGGGGAGCTCGGTGGCGTCGTAGGCGGTGACCTCGAAGAATCGCGCCGCGGTCCGATCGAGCACCACGGTGAGGAGCCGGCCGAACTCGTCCTCGACCGACGCCAGCTCCCGCACCAGCGGAGCGGCGTCCACCGCGAGCCGCGACCGGTAGACGAAGGGGAGCGGGATCGCCTCGAAGAGACCGATCGGTCCGCAGGCGAAGAGCGCGATCCCCTGGGTGGACGGAAGGTTTCCCGGGCTCCTCAGGTGGGTCTGGATCCGCTCGAGATCGCGCTCGATCTCGTCCCGGGTGGCGCGGTCGAGCCCCAGGCGCGGCAATGCCTGCACCACTTCCCGGACCCGATTCTTGAGCTTGATCAGATACTTGCCGCGAG
Organism: uncultured Gemmatimonadaceae bacterium; assembly: GCA_964408595.1. Taxonomy (GTDB): domain Bacteria; phylum Gemmatimonadota; class Gemmatimonadetes; order Gemmatimonadales; family GWC2-71-9; genus CAVVWJ01. Next base: position 3,790 of record CAYPAE010000216.1, read on the forward strand.
TGCGGTCGCGCGGCTCGAGCTTCAGGTAGCAGGTCACCACCCGGTGCCTGCCTGCGTTCACCGCCCCGAGCCGCTGCAGCCGCGCCCGCTCGGTGGCGCCGTCTCCCCGCGCCCGGTCAGAAGAATACCGGCTCGCGATAGTTGCCATAGGTGTCCTCGAGCACGTGCCGGATCTCGTACAGCGTGCAGTACGCACGGGCACAATCCAGCATCGCGGGTATGATGTTGCGGTCGTCCGCCGCGGCGCTCCGGAGCGCCGCCAGGCGCTCGGCGACCACCGCGGCGTCGCGGCCGGCCCGCAGCCGGGCCAGACGCTCTCGCTGGGTCCGCTCGGCCGCGTCCCCGACCTTCAGAATCTCGACCGGCGGCTCCTCCTCCTCCACGAAATCGTTGACCCCGACCACGGTCCGGCGCCCCTGTTCCACCGCGCCCTGGAAGCGCATGGACGAGTGCGCGATCTGTCGCTGGAACCAGCCCGACTCGATCGCCCGAACCACGCCACCCTGCGCCTCGATCTCCGCGAACAGGCCCTCGGCCTCACGCTCGAGCGCGTCGGTGAGCGCCTCCATGTAGTACGAGCCGCCAAGCGGATCGGCGACATTGGGAACCCCGGTCTCGTAGGCCAGGATCTGCTGGGTCCGGAGCGCCACCCGCACCGACTCCTCGCTGGGGAGCGCCAGGGTCTCGTCGAGCGCATTGGTGTGCAGCGACTGGGTGCCGCCCAGCACGGCCGCGAGCGCCTGGTAGGCCACCCGCACGATGTTGTTGTGCGGCTGCTGCGCGGTGAGCGTGACGCCCGCCGTCTGGCAGTGGAACCGCATCTTCCAGCTTCGGGGGTCCGCCGCGCCGTAGCGCTCGCGCAGGTGCCGGGCCCAGATCCGCCGGGCCGCCCGGAGCTTGGCGATCTCCTCGAAGAAGTCGTTGTGCACGT
>CAYPAE010000217.1:0-4715 GCA_964408595.1 uncultured Gemmatimonadaceae bacterium
CCCGGTCACGGTCTACGAGATGTCGGACTTTCAGTGCCCGTACTGCCGCCAGTTCGCGCTGGAGACGTTCCGGGCGATCGAGAAGGAGTACATCACTCCCGGCAAGGTCCGCTGGGTCTTCGTCAACTTTCCGCTCACCAGCATCCACGCCAACGCGGTGGCCGCGGCCGGCACGGCGCTCTGCGCGGCGCGGCAGGGTGCGTTCTGGCCGGTGCACGATCTTCTCTACACCCACCAGGACGCCTGGGCTCCGGTCAAAGAGCCCGGCCCCTTCTTCCTGTCGCTGGCGGATTCGGCCGGAATCTCGAAGCCCAAGCTGCTGGAGTGCGTGAAGTCCCCCGCGACGGAGTCGGAGATCCGCTACGAGGCGGAGGGCGCCGAGCGGGCGGGCGCGAGCAGTACGCCGAGCTTCTACATCGAGGGCGGCCTCTTGACCGGCGCCCACCCCCTGCCCGTCTTCCGCCAGGTCCTGGACTCGATCCACCGCGCGAAGACCCGTCAGCCATCCACGCCCAAGTAACCCGCACAAAAAAAGGGGCCGCTCGTGGCGGCCCCCCCAGGTAAGCGTCGCCTGGGCTCGTCGTGCAGCGCTAGCTCAGCGGCCGCAGGCGACCCTTGACTCTGTAGACAATGGATCACCTCCTCGGTAGCAGGTGGGACATGACCGCGTGCCGAATTGTAGCGCCCACCCCGGCGTGCGGCAACCGGCCCGAAGCCTCGGTTAGATTGTCGCCATGCCATCCACATCGGTGGTGTACCGGGCCGCTGCCCGGCTGGGCAGCGCAGTGGCGCCGGCGCTCTCGCTGCTGAGCGCGAAGCTCGCCGCGGGACATCGGGGACGACGGGACGCGGGCCGGAGACTTGCGACGTGGGCCGAGCGGTCGAGGGACCGCTCACGGCCGCTGGTGTGGTTTCACGCCTCGTCGGTCGGTGAGGGACTTCAGGCGGAGAGCGTTCTCCTCGACCTGCGCCGGCTCCACCCCGAGGCCCAGTACGTCTACACGCACTTCAGTCCCTCCGCCGAGGCGCTGGCGCGCCGGCTCCCGGTGGACGCCGCGGACTATCTCCCTTACGACCTCCCCGTTGCCGCCGAGCAGCTGCTCGGCACCCTCGCTCCGAGTCTGATCGTCTTCTCGAAGCTCGACCTCTGGCCGGAGCTCGCGACGCGCGCGGCGGCCCACGGTGTGGGGGTCGCGATGGTGGCGGCAACCGTGAGTGCCGGGAGCGGGCGGCTGCGCTGGCCCGCCCGGGTTCTGTTGCGAGAGGGGTATCGCGCGGTAGGGCTCGCGGCCGCCGTGTCCGATGAGGACGCCGTGCGGCTGGCCCGGCTTGGCGTCGGCTCCGATCGCATTCGGGTCCTCGGCGATCCGCGCTTCGACAGCGTGGTGCAGCGGATTGCGGGGATCGACCGGGACGAGCCGCTGCTCCGCTTCGGCGGCGGCGCGCCCACGATGGTGGCGGGCTCCACCTGGCCGGGCGACGAGGCCGTGCTGCTCCACGCCTTCGCCCCGTTGTACGCCTGCCGCCCGGACGCGCGCCTCATCCTGGTGCCGCACGAGCCCACCGCAGCGCACCTCAGGGCGGTGGAGGAAGCCGTGCGTAGGGCCGGACTGCCGGCTCCGGTGCGCCTGAGCGCGGCCCCGGGGCCCGCGCCGCTCCTTCTGGTGGATCGGGTCGGCGCGCTCGCGACGCTCTACGGCGGGGGGACGATGGCCTACGTCGGCGGCGGGTTCGGGCGGGCGGGCCTGCACTCGGTGCTGGAGCCCGCGGCGTGGGGCATCCCCGTGGCCTTCGGGCCTCGCTGGGGGCAGAGCCGGGACGCGGCGCTGCTGCTGGAGGCGGGAGCCGCGGAGGCGCTCACGCGGAACGGAGCGCTCGGCGGGGAGGAGCTGTACGGGATCTGGCGAAACTGGATCGAGCACGAAGAGCGGAGGACGGCCCAGGGAGAGCGGGCCAGGAAACTGGTGGAGCGCGGGCGGGGAGCCTCAGGGCGGTCGGCCGAGATGCTCGGAGAACTTATTTCGTCACGACCCCTTCGAACGTCACCGATCGCGGGACGATGAGCCCCAGCGTGAGCCCGGTGATCAGCAGATCGCTCCACCGGCTCCGCACCCTGATCCGCAGGTCCGCGACGCCGCTCCCCCCGGCGAGCTGAGCCGCCAGCGCCTTCCGGAGCGAAGGCTGCTTGTACTTCAGCAATCCCCAGAAGCCGAAGACCGACTTGCTGCTGACCGAGAAGCGGTCGCCTGGGGCCGGCTGGCCCGCGGGCGATGCCATGGTGACGGGCACGCCGAGCCTGGTGGCGTCGAAGGTGTGGGCGCAACCGGCCAAGAGCGACAGAACCAGCAGCGCGGGCAACGCCCGGCGCGGCAGGCTCACAAGCCGGGCACTCTGAACGTGTAGTGCGCGCCTAGGCCGAAGACCCCCGGCGTTCCGCCCTGGGCGAAGATCGCGTCGTAGGTGGCGTGCAGGCCGAACCCGCCCAGCGTGTTGAGCTCGAGGCCGCCGCTCAGGCCGAATTCACTGTCGGTCTGCCCGTCCACTCCTTCGGCCGAGCGGCGAACGATGTCCAGCCGGGGAGCGAGCCAAGGCTTGATGGCGAGCGCCGGGTTGGGAATGGTGAGCGCGAAGCCGACGCCGATGGGGAACCGCAGCTCGGTGACGTTGTCGTTGGGCAGCGCGCCGGTCTCCGGCTTGGCGTAGCCGATGCCGCCCTGCAACGTGACCGCGAGCGGGACGAGCGGGCCGCCGAAGACCCGGTAGTTGACCGTCGCACCGACCGACAGATCGGAGCCGGCGGGGCCGTCGGGATTGTAGGCGGAGAGCATCGCCGTGGCGCCGAACGGTCCGAAGCCGGCGCGGCCGGTCACCGCGTAGGCGGTGCCGCCGCCCGCTGCGTCGTTGGGAATGCCGACGTCGCCGTAGACCCCGACGCCGCGTGGCACGCCCGCGTTGTAGACCGGGATTCCGCGCACCTGGGCCTCGGCCGCCACCGCGCCGCCCGCGAGGGCGGCCGCCGCCACGATGGCCCCGAGCACAGCCTGCTTCATAACGGATCCTCCGGCGAACGGCGAGATGGTCACGAGGCCCCCCGAACGGCGCCGCAAGCTACCCGGGGGCTTCGAAGGATGTCAACCGATTTCGAGAGGGAACGCACCAACGCCCGGCCGCGGGGGTCCGCAGCCGGGCGTTCGGAGTCTCCAGCGCTAGCGCAGGTACGCGAGGCTGACGCCCACGCCCTCGATGTCGCCGAGTCCCCCGCTGGCGCGCACCGCCCACCGCTCGCCGAAGCGGATGTCCACGCCGAGGCCGAGAGTGAACTGGACGTCGTCGCCGCTGCCGCCGAAGACCGGCACGATGTTCGGGTGGACGTACGGCACGAACGTGGTGGACGAGCCCTCGACGTCGAATCGCCGGCCCAGCGAGATGCCCACGGGAAGGAGGAAGATGTCGTCGCCCTCGCCGAAGATGCCGCCCAGCCCGAGGGTCAGTGCCCCGTCCAGCGGGAAGCTCTCGCTGTAGCTCAGCACCTGGGTCCGGAAGTCGCCGCCGATGAGGAAGGCCGTGTTGGCGCCCTGGACATCGGCGAAGCCGCCGCGCACGCTGAAATCGTGCTGCCCCTGGCCATACCGGTAGAAGCCCTCGAGCGCGAAGCCGATCCCCGAGCCCGGATCGGACAGCGAGGCCCCGAACTCATGGCTCTCGAACGCGCGGTATGGTGCCTTGAAGATCGGCGTTGAGGTCTCCTGCGCGGCGGCCGCGGCGGCCGAACCGCCGAGCAGGGCGAGCACCAGGATCCCACCACATAGGCTACGACGCATGAGTCTCTCCTTTGACGTGTTCGGCCACGACCCGGACCCGGTTGTCCACGACCTGGAGAAAACCACCTTTGACGGCGAACCGACTGATGCCCCCTGCCCGGCGGATGGTCAGGGTCCCCGCGCCCAGGAGCGTCATGAACGGTGCGTGGTTCGGCAGGATGCCGACCTCGCCGTCGTAGGCCGGCGCGATCACCGCGTCGGCTTCACCGTCGAACATAGACGCCTCGGGAGATATGACCGTGACTTGCATCACGAGCTTCCGAGCTTTTCTGCCTTCGCGACCGCTTCATCGATGTTGCCGACCATGTAGAACGCCTGCTCGGGCAGATGGTCGAACTCACCCGAGAGCACCCGCTCGAAGCTCGCGATCGTCTCCTCGAGCTTCACGTACTTTCCGGGGAACCCGGTGAACTGCTCCGCCACGAAGAACGGCTGGGAGAGGAACCGCTGCAACCGGCGGGCCCGCGCCACGATCTGCTTGTCCTCTTCCGACAGCTCGTCCATGCCGAGGATCGCGATGATGTCCTGGAGCGCCTTGTAGCGCTGGAGCGTCCGCTGCACGCCGATGGCGACGTTGTAGTGCCGCTCGCCGAGGAACTGCGGATCGAGGATCCGGCTGGAGCTGTCGAGCGGGTCCACCGCGGGGTAGATCCCCAGCTCCGAGATCGCGCGGGAGAGCACCACCGTCGCGTCGAGGTGGGCGAACGCGGTGGCCGGCGCGGGGTCGGTGAGGTCGTCGGCCGGGACGTAGATCGCCTGCACCGAGGTGATCGAGCCCTTGGTGGTCGAGGTGATCCGCTCCTGCAGGTCGCCCATCTCGGTGGCGAGCGTCGGCTGGTAGCCCACGGCGCTCGGCATCCGGCCGAGGAGCGCGGACACCTCGGAGCCGGCCTG
>CAYPAE010000218.1:0-4700 GCA_964408595.1 uncultured Gemmatimonadaceae bacterium
TGGTGAACAAAGAAACGGCCCTACGAGCGGAAGATCGCGATGGTCTTCCAGAGCTACGCCCTCTTCCCCCACCTCTCGGTACAGCGGAACGTGGCGTTCGGGCTGGAGCAGAGGAAGACGCCGAAGGCCGAGATCGGCGACCGGGTCCGCCGGGCGCTGGAGATGGTCCGGCTCAAGCCCGACACCTTCGCCAAGCGGATGCCGGGGCAGCTTTCGGGCGGCCAGCGCCAGCGGGTGGCATTGGCCCGCGCGCTCGTGCTGGAGCCCGATATCCTCCTGCTCGACGAGCCGCTGGGCGCGATCGACCTCAAGCTCCGCAAGGAGATGCAGCTCGAGCTCAAGGCGCTGAACAAGGAGCTCGGTACCACCTTCGTCTACGTCACCCATGACCAGGAAGAAGCGCTCACGATGTCCGACCGCATCGCGGTCATGGACAACGCCCGGGTAGCGCAACTGGGAACGCCGGCTGACATCTACGAGAATCCCCGGACGGCCTTCGTCGCCAAGTTCATCGGAGAGTCGAACTTCTTCGAGGGGCGGGCGCGCCGAGAGGGAGCGCACTGGGAGCTCGAGTGGCCGTACGGGGGGAGCGCCCGGCTGCCGGACCATCCCAACCTGCAGGCCGGGAAACGGGTGCAGATCGCCGTGCGGCCGGAGTGGATGGACGTGTGGCGTCCGGACGCGGTGCCCGCAGGAGAAAACGCAGTGGCCGGGACGATCCAGGACGTGATCTACCTCGGAGAAACGATGCACGTGCTGGTCCGGGTGCCGCACGTCGGCAACGTGACCGTGGCCGTGCGCAATGAAGGCCAGCTCATCAAGCCCCTGCCCTGGAAGCGGGGCGATGCCGCTGCCGTCGCCTGGCTGCCGGAGGACTGCCAGATCCTGGAGGAGGTGTAGTGGCCTCGCTGCGCGAGCGGATCCTGGCCTGGCTGCACCCGCGCCCGCAGGCGCAGGCGTGGGCCCTGCTCGCGCCCGGCACCCTCTGGCTGGTCCTGTTCTTCCTGGTCCCGATCCTCATCATGTTCGCCTACAGCCTGATGCCGCGCGGGATCTATGGCGGGGTGGAGCCCGGATTCACCCTGGAGCACTACCGGCGCTTCTTCCACCCGCTGTACCTCGACATCCTCCAGCGCACGTTCGTCTGGTCCGTCGCCTGCACGGCGATCTGTCTCGTGCTCGGGTTTCCGGTGGCGTACGCGATCGCCATGGGCGGCCAGTGGAAGAATCTCCTGCTCTTTCTGGTCGTGCTGCCGTTCTGGACCAGCTTCCTGGTCCGGACCTTCGCGATGATCTTCCTGCTCCGGGACACCGGACTGATCAACAACTGGCTGCTGCGGCTCGGGCTGATGGAGAATCCGATCACCATGCTCTACACCCCGTTCGCCGTCATGGCGGGGCTGGTGTACGGCTTCCTTCCGTTCATGATTCTGCCGATCTACGCGTCGCTCGAGAAGCTCGACCTATCCCTGCTGGAGGCCGCCGAGGTGCTGGGCGCGCGGCCGGCCGAGCGCTTCCGGCGGGTCACCCTGCCGCTCTCGATGCCGGGGGTGGTCGCGGGTTGCCTGCTGGTGTTCATCCCCGCGCTGGGCTCGTTCCTTACCGCCGACCTGCTCGGCGGCGCCAAGCAGCTCATGATCGGCAACCTGGTGCAGAACCAGTTCTCCGCCGCGCGGAACTGGCCGTTCGGCTCGGCGGCGTCGTTCATCGTGATGGCCCTGGTGCTGGCCGCGGTGATGCTCTATCTCCGGGTGAAGGACAAGACCCCGGGCGAGGCGGCCTGAGATGGTCGCCCGCCTGCCGCGCTGGGTTCTCGGCATCAGCTTCGGGGTGTACGCGTTCCTGCACGTGCCCATCCTGGTGCTGGTAGTCTTTTCGTTCAATGACTCCAAGTTCTCGGTGGATTGGGCCGGCTTCACCCTGGACTGGTACTACCGGCTGCTCGAGCGGCCGGACATCCTGCGGGGCCTCAAGGCGAGCCTCATCGTCGGCGGGGCGTCCACGGTCATTTCGGCGGTGCTGGGTACCCTGATCGCGCTGGCGCTCGCCCGGCACCGGTTCCGCGGCCGGACCGCGTTCGAAGGCTTTCTGTACGTCCCGATCGTGACGCCGGAAATCGTGGTGGGGATCTCGCTCCTGATCCTCTTCGCCCTGGTGAAGATTCCGCTCGGGCTCACCACCATCGTCATCGCGCACGTGGCGTTCTCCGTCTCGTTCGTGGTGATCGTGGTGCTGGCGCGGCTCGAGGGGATGGACCGGACGCTGGAGGAGGCGGCGATGATCCTCGGCGCCGACGAGGTGACCACCTTCTGGAGGGTGACGGTGCCCCAGCTCTGGCCCGGGATCCTGTCGGGGGCGCTGCTCGCCTTCACCATGTCCTTCGACGACTTCGTGATCACCTCGTTCGTGTCGGGATCGGGCTCGTCCACCCTTCCCATCGTCGTCTACGGCATGGTGCGACGAAACGTGGAGCCGAGCATCAACGCGATCAGTACCATCATCCTGCTGGTGACGACGGCGCTGATCTACCTGGCGGACCGGCTTTCGAGGGAGAAGTAGGCATAGGCGGGCGGGCAGGCGGGCAGGCGGCCGGGCGGTCAGGGGGGAATCCGATGATTGAAAGGTGCCTCTGGACCGAAGCTGCACCGCCCGCCGGCCCGCCGGCCCGGCTGCCCGCCCGAACCGACGTCGCCGTCGTGGGCGGCGGCTACACCGGGCTCTCGGCCGCCAGGACGTTGGCGCGGCACGGAATCGCGGTCACGGTGCTGGAGAGGCACCGGGTGGGCTGGGGGGCGAGCGGGCGGAATGGCGGGTTCGTGCTCCCGGGCTTCCACGTCGAAGTCGAGTGCCTGGCGCGCCGGTACGGCGTGGAGCGGGCCCGGGCCCTCTTCGCCGACTCGATCGAGGCGATGGGGTTTCTCGAAGGGGTGATCGCCGAGGAGGCGATCGACTGCGGCTACACGAGGTGGGGAGCGGTCACGCTGGCCGCGCGGCCAGGCCACCTGAGGGAGCTGGAGCGGAGCCGGCAACTGCTCCACGAGAGCTTCGGGCACGAGACGACGTTGCTCGGCCCCACCGAGTTGCGCGAGGAGATCGGCTCGGAATCCTACCACGGCGGGTTGCTCGACCCGGCGGCCGGCGGTCTCCATCCGGCCCGGTACTGCGCTGGGCTGGCCGCCGCGGCGGTCGGGGCGGGAGCCGTGATCGTCGAAGGGGTCGAAGTTCTCGGCGTCGACCGCACCGGTGGAAGAACGACCCTGGCGACCTCGCGCGGGCCGCTGTCTGTCGCCGAAGTGCTGGTGGCGACCAACGGCTACACCGGCGCCGCGTTTCCCGGGCTCCGTCGTCGCGTCGTACCCCTCGGCAGCTACGTGGTCGCCACCGCGCGGCTGGAGCCATCGGTCGCGCGCGAGCTGCTGCCGCGGAGCCGGGTGATGAGCGACACCTGGAATCTGGTCCAGTACTTTCGGCTCTCGGACGACGGGCGGATGGTGTTCGGCGGACGCGCCTCCTTCACCCCGATCGGGATGCAGCGGAGCGCGCGGATCGTGGCGGCGGCGATGCGAAAGGTTTTCCCGCAGCTCGCGGATGTGCCGGTCGAGTATGCCTGGGCGGGGAAGATCTGCCTCAGCCGCGACCGCATGCCGCACGCCGGACGGCTCGACGGGCTCCACTACGCGCTCGGCTACGCGGGACACGGCGTCGCGCTTTCCACCTGGCTGGGCGCCCGCATGGGCGATGCGCTGGCGGGCCGGGGAGCGATTCCGGGGCTCACCGGGGACCACCTGCCGGCGATCCCGTTCTACGGGGGAACACCGTGGTTTCTGCCGGCGGTGGGTGCATACTATCGGATGAAGGATTGGATCAGCTGACTCGAGACTCGCGACTCCGGGAACCACGACTCACAGGGGAGCCTACATGAGCAAGCGCAAGCAGCTCGAACGCCTGGTCGGAGAGCTGGAGAGCGAGGGGATTTCCCGCCGCGATTTCGTCGGGCGCGCGCTGGCCCTCGGGCTCAGCGTGAGCTCGGTTGGTGCGCTGCTCTCGGCCTGCGGCGGCGACAAGGGGGGACAGGCGGGCGAGGGCACCGGCGCGCAGGCAGAGGCCGAGCTCGGGCCGATGGAGAAGGAGCTCCACATCTACAACTGGTCCGACTACATCGCCGACGACACCGTGCCGAACTTCGAGAAGGAGTTCGGGGTGAAGGTCACGTACGATACGTACGAGAGCAACGAGGAGATGGTCGCCAAGCTTCAGGCCGGCGCGACCGGCTACGACATCATCGTGCCGTCCGGCTACATCATCCCGGTGCTGGTGGCGACCGACCTCATCAGCCCGCTCAACAAGAAGTACCTGACCAACTGGGGGAACGTGGCGCCGATCTTCCAGAACCTGCCCTCGGACCCGGGGAGCACCCACACCGTCCCGTGGCAGTGGGGCACCAGCGGGATCGCCTACCGGACCGACAAGGTGAAATCGCCGGTGGACAGCTGGGCGGTGTTCCACGATCCCCAGTTCCGGGGCAAGATGACGATGATGGACGACGGGCGCGAAGTCATCGGGGCGTTCCTGCGCTACCGGGGCCACTCGCTCAACTCGACCGACCTGCAGCAGCTGGCGAAGGCCAAGGCCGACGCGGTGCAGGCCAAGAAGCAGCTCAAGGCGTACCTCTCGGCCCCGGTCAAGGCGCAGCTCATCTC
>CAYPAE010000219.1:0-4677 GCA_964408595.1 uncultured Gemmatimonadaceae bacterium
TACCGGGTGCTGGCGAAATACGGCGCGGAAGGTCAGCCCGAGAGCCTGGCGCTTGCCGAGGAGGCATTCCGGCGCGCGCTGGAGATCAACCCGGAGCTGCCGCTGGCGCACAACTTCTACACCTATTTCGAGATCGAGGAGCGGGGCCGGGCACCCGAGGCGATGGTCCGCTTGCTCGAGCGAGTCGGCACCGGCGCGGTGGATCCTCATCTCTTTGCCGGGTTGGTGGTGGCCTGCCGCTTCTGCGGGCTGCTCGAGGCCTCGCTGGCCGCGGACCGGAGGGCCCGCCGGATCGATCCGGCGATCCAGACGAGCGTGCAATACACCTACTGGGTACTGGGCGACTACCATCAGGCGGCCCTGCACGACGTCGAAGACATCCAGGCGATAAGGCACGGCGCGTTGTGGATGCTGGGACGGGAGGCGGATGCGCTCGCGGGGGTTCGAGAGGCGCTGACCCATGCGCCCGGAAGCCTCGAGCACTGGATCGTCGAGTCCCAGCTCGCCGCCATGGAAGGCCGCAGGGAGGACTGCCTCCGCCACGCGCAGGCGGTGCTCGGCGCTGGCTTCCACGACCCCGAAGGGCTCCTGCTCCACGTGCGCGAGCTGGCCCACGTGGGGGAGCCGGCCAAGGCGCTCGCGATGTTGCAGCGGGTGGTGCAGGGCGGCTACCACTGCCCGGTCGCGCTCACGCGGGATCCCTGGCTCGACTCGCTTCGGGACAAGCCCGAGTTCGTCCGTCTCGTGCGCCAGGCGGAAGCCGGGCATGCCCTGGCGGCGGAGGCCTACACCCGGGCCGGCGGCGAGCGACTCCTGGGGGTGGGAGCAGGGTAGGGAACCGAGTTGCTGGGTCGACGTGCCCCCTTCGATCAAGACCGCGGGGTGTCGGGTGGGGCCTTGTCACCCTGAGCGAAGCGAAGGGGGCATGACTCAGATCATGTCCCCTTCACTCCGTTCAGGGTGACAAACCGCGTCTGACAACCTGCCTACCGGCGCCCTTTCGCACATCCGCTCCCGCCGCTACTTTCCCGCCCCGATGCCCACCCGAGTTCCCCTGATGGACGATCGAGCGCTGGCCCGCACGCTGGCGCGCATGGCGACCGAAATCGTCGAGCGGGCCCATGGCACCGACGGGCTGGTGCTGGTGGGGATCCAGCGCCGGGGGGTCGAGCTCGCATCCCGGCTCCGAGCGCTGATCGCCCAGTCCGAGGGTTCGGCCGTTCCCTGGGGCAAGCTCGACATCACTCTCTACCGCGACGATCTCCAGACAGTGGGACCCCGGCCGGTGGTCGGTGAGACGAGCCTGCCCGATCTCGACGGCAAGACCGTGGCGATCGTGGACGACGTGCTTTACACCGGCCGGACGGTCCGGGCCGCGCTCGACGAGTGCACGGACTTCGGCCGGCCCCGGCGGATCCTGCTCTGCGTGCTGATCGACCGCGGCGGCCGCGAGCTGCCGATCCAGGCCGACATCGTCGGCGAGAAGGTGACCGCGAGCCCGGGGGACCGGGTGGACGTCCTCGTCTCCGAGCTCGACGGCCGCGACGCGGTCGAGCTGGTTCGGGAAACGTGAGGGTGTCGCGATGAGCGCCGCGCTGGGCAAGGATCTCGTCGGGCTCGAGCCGCTCAGCCGCGAGCAGATCCAGCTCATCCTCGACACCGCCGAGCCGTTCAAGGAAGTGAGCGAGCGCGCGATCAAGAAGGTGCCGGCGCTGCGCGGCAAGACGATCGTCAACCTCTTCTTCGAAGCCTCCACCCGCACGCGGATCTCGTTCGAGTTCGCCGAGAAGCGGCTCAGCGCGGACACGGTCAACGTGGCCACCGCGGGCAGCTCGGTGAGCAAGGGCGAGACCCTGGTGGACACCGCCCGGAACCTCGAGGCGATGCGGATCGACATGGTCGTGATCCGCCACGGCGCCTCGGGCGCGGCCCAGTTCCTCGGCCAGCGCATCCGCTCCAACGTGATCAACGCCGGCGACGGCACCCACGAGCATCCGACGCAAGGGCTGCTCGACATGCTCACCCTCCGGGACCGGTTCAAGCGCCTCGAAGGGCTCAAGGTCGCCATCTGCGGCGACATCCTCCACAGCCGTGTGGCCCGCAGCAACATCTGGGGACTGACCAAGCTGGGCGCGGAGGTCGGTGTGTGCGGTCCGGCGACGCTCCTGCCGCGCAACGTCCACGAGCTCGGCGTGACCATCCTGCCGCGGATCGAGGACGCGATCCAATGGGCCGACGCGCTCAATGTGCTCCGGCTCCAGCTGGAGCGGATGGAGTCCGGGTTTCTCCCCTCGCTGCGGGAATACAACCGGGTGTTCGGCGTGACCACCGAGCGGCTGTCCAAAGCGCCGAAGGATCTGCTGATTCTCCACCCGGGACCGATGAACCGCGGCGTCGAGATCGACAGCGACGTGGCGGACGGCCCGCACAGCGTGATCCTGCCGCAGGTGACGAACGGCGTGGCGGTGCGGATGGCGGTTCTCTATCTGCTCGCGGGCGGGTCGCCCGACTGGGCGGATCATGGCGGAGGCGGGGAATAGCATGCGGCCGATCCTGATCCGCGGCGGACGAGTGATCGATCCGTCGCGCGGCACCGACGAGGTCACCGACCTCTTCGTCGCCGACGGCAAGGTGCAGGCGTCGGGCCGCGATCTCGGCCGGCCGGACGACGCGCTCGTGGTGGAGGCCGCGGGGAAGGTTGTCGCGCCCGGACTGATCGACCTGCACGTCCACCTGCGCGAGCCGGGGCAGGAAGACGTCGAGACCGTCGCCACCGGCGCGATGGCGGCCGCGGCCGGCGGCTTCTCGGCGGTCTGCGCGATGCCGAACACCGACCCGGTGACCGACAATCAGGCGGCGGTCGGCTTCATCGTGAGCCAGGCGCAGCGCGCGGCGAAGGCCAGGGTCTACCCCATCGGGGCCGTATCGCTCGGCCAGAAGGGGCAACAGCTCGCCGAGTTCGGGGAGCTGGTCGGCGCCGGCGCGGTCGCGGTGAGCGACGACGGCAAGCCGGTCGCCTCCAGTCACCTCATGCGCACCGCGCTGGAGTACGCGCGCACCTTCGGCATCCCGGTCGCCGACCACTGCGAGGATCCCACCCTCGCCGCCGGGGGCGCGATGCACGAGGGGCTGGTGTCCACCCGCCTCGGCCTCAAGGGAATTCCGTCCGCCGCGGAAGAGATCATGGTGGCGCGCGACATCCTGCTCGCGGAGCTCACCGGCGGGCACGTGCATCTCTGCCACATGTCTACCCGCGGCTCGGTCGAGCTGATCCGCCGGGCCAAGGAGAAAGGGCTGCGCGTCACCGCCGAGGCGTGCCCTCACCACTTCACGCTGACCCACGACGCGTGCGAGGGGTACAACACCAACGCCAAGATGAACCCGCCGCTCCGCGAGCCGGAGGACCGGGAGGCCATCCGCCAGGCGCTTCGCGACGGCACCATCGACGTGATCTGTACCGACCACGCGCCGCACCATTACGACGCGAAGGAGCGGGAGTTCGACGACGCGCCCAACGGCATCATCGGCCTGGAGACCGCGCTCGGCCTCGCGGTGTCCGAGCTGGTGGAGACGGGCCTCCTTTCGCTCTTCGAGCTGGTGAACCGGATGAGCGCCATGCCGGCGCGGATCTTCAACCTGCCGGGAGGAACGCTGGCGCCCGGCGCCTCGGCGGATGTCGTGGTGCTCGACCCCGCGGCCAGCTGGACGGTGCGGCCCGAGGAGTTCTTCTCCAAGAGCCGCAACACGCCGTTCGCGGGGCGCCGGCTCAAGGGATGGGCGGACACCACGATCGTGCGGGGGCAGGTGGTCTTCGCTCGCGACCCCGGCCTCACCAGCCGGGCATCGGGGTCGAGGTAGACTACGGCTGGGGCAACCACTTAGTTAGATTTGGCGTCGCAGGTCTACCCGGTTGGACGTGCTTCCCGAGATCCCGCCGTTGGAACGACGCCCTCGAGCAGAGGAACGCCTCGCCATGGCCACGGAAACCGACAACAGCATTGAAGCGCTCCTGGAGCAGCGGGCCCAGTTTGAACAGTGGCTCGCCAAGCTCGACTCCACCGCGGACAAGGCGCCGCCGGCCGTCCGCCAGAAGGTGCGGGCCGACTACGAGGTGCGGCTGCGCGGCGTCATCGAGCGATTGCGAGGCCACTCGGCCACGATCGCGGACGAGCTGCATCGGCATCGGGCGACGAAGGGCGAGCTCGACGCACAGCGCTCGCAGGCCGAGGAGGCGCTGGCCGAGGCGGAAGTGCGCCACACAGTCGGCGAGTTCGGCGATGACGAGTGGCGCCGGATCAGCGAGGAGAGCGACCGCCGGCTGAACGGCCTGCGGGAGCAGCTCAAGACGGTGGGGAACGAAATTGCCCGGCTCGCCGAGGTCCAGGCGCTGATCACGGCGCCGGTGCGCGCGCCGGAGCCCGCCGCGCCGGCACCGGCGGTCCAGGACAGGATCGAGCGCTCGCCCTTGCCGCCGCCACCTCCTCCGCCTCCGGCTGAGCCCGCCGCCGAGGCAGCGCCGCCTCCAAAGTCCACTCCCAGGCAGCCGCCGACGCGTGTCCGGGAGCACGAGCACACCGGGAGTCCGGTGGACGAAATGGCGTTCCTCAAGTCGGTGGCCGATGTGAGCGTGAAGCCCGCGGCGCCGCGACGGCCGAGCAATCCGGGCAGTTCGGCTCG
>CAYPAE010000220.1:0-4676 GCA_964408595.1 uncultured Gemmatimonadaceae bacterium
ACTAAGTGGCGGTGGATTCGTACGGCGGGAAAATCAGTCGCAAGACCCGGGCGAGAAGTCAGTGCAATTCAGCGCAGTAAGGTGTCTTGGCTCGCCACAACTCCTACTTTCTCGATCGCATCCACATCCAGTGCAGCAGCCCAGCCAGGAGAGTGCCGCCGAGCACCACGACTTCCCGCAGGTTCATCCTCAGCGCGAGCACGGCCGAGAACGTGAGGCCGAGTGCCGCGACGATGTGTCCCGCGGGCACCCGGAACCACGCCGGCTCCACCCCATCCTGTCGGGCGCTCTCCCTCCGCCTCAGCACCACGAGCGCGACGCACACCGCGCCGTACGTCAGCAGCCGCGACACAGCCGAGAGCGTCAGGTTCTGGAGGAAGCTCCCCGCCGCGGCGAAGGTCCACACCATCGCGGCGAAGAGCATCACGGACACATGCGGGGTGCGGAACTTCGGGTGGACCGCGCCCAGCTTTGGCGGGAGGTCGCCCTCCGCCGCCATCGCATAGGTGAGGCGAGGGACGTTGAGCATTGCGGCGGCGAGGTAGCCGTACACCGAGACCAGCGCCCCCGCCGCCATCAGCCCGGCGCCGAGGGGGCCCAGGAACACCTGCGCGGCCGCCGCGAGGGGCCTCGGGCTCGCTGCCGGATCCGCCAACGCCGCGATCACGACCACCTGCACCAGCGTGTAGACCAGCGCGCAGAGGCCGAGGGCCGCGAACAGCGCCACCGGCGCGTCGCGCCGCGGGTCCTTGGCCTCACCCAGCGGGAGCAGCGCGGACTCGAAGCCGCCGTAGGCGAACACCAGAAGCAGGATCGCCTCGAGCCACGTCCCCGCGTCCGCCTGCACTGCCGGAGGCGACCCCGGCACCTCAGCGCCGGTCCCCATCACGAACACTCCAGCCACGACGAACACCACCAGCGGAACCAGCTTCGCGACCGCGAACACGTTGCTGGTACTCACTCCGCCACGAACCCCGCGGTAGTTGGCCGCGGCCAGCGGCAGGAGCACCAGCGCGAGGAGCACGCGCGACTCCACCGGCTCGGTCGCTCGGGGCCAGAATTCGGCGAGATAGATGATGAAGAGGTTGGCGTTGGTGGCGGCGGCGGTGAGTCGGACGAGGTAGGTGAGCCAAGCCATCTCGATCCCGGCGAAGCGTCCGAAGGCCACCCGGGCGTAGAGGTAGGTCCCGCCGGCGCGGGTGAACCGGCTCGCCACCTCGGCGAAGGAGGCCACCACCAGCACCATGCCGAGCGCCGCGGCGACCCACGCCCAGGGGCTCGCCGCCCCGAGCTGCCCCCCGATGACGGAGGGGAGGCCGAAAACGCTGCTGCCAATGACGGAATTGAGGACGAGCCCGGTGAGGGCGACCCGGCCGATGGCCTTGGGGAGCGCCGCGCGAACGTCGGTCAGCGGCTCAGCAGTCCGGCGTCGAGGACCAGCGGCGCGCCGGTGACGTACCGCGCGCGGTCGGAGGCGAGATAGAGGACTGCCTCGGCCACGTCCTCGGGCTCGATCCACGGCACCGGGAGGAGATTCCCCGCCGACCGCTCGGCGATCTCGCGCGGGGTGAGGCCCTCGAGCTCCGCGAGGCCGTCGTTCATCGGCGTGTTCACGCCGGTGGGATGGATCGAGTTCACCCTGATGCCGTAGGGTGCCAGCTCGATCGCCCACGACTTGGTGAGCCCCGTCAGCCCCCACTTGGACGCGGCATAGTGGCTGAGGCGGCCCATGCCGCGGAGCCCCGCGACCGAGGAGTTGTTGATGATGACGCCCGAGCGCTGTCGGATCAGCACCGGGATGATCCGGCGCGCGACCAGCCAGGCGCCCTTGAGGTTGATGTCGAGCATCGAGTCCCACGCTTCCTCGGTCAGCTCGTGGGCCAGCCCGTAGGCGCAGATGCCGGCGTTGTTGAAGAGGATGTCTATCCGCCCGAACCGCTCGATCGTCCGGTCCACCGCCACCGTCACAGCCGCATCGTCGCGCACGTCCCCGGCAAAGGTGAGACACTCGCTGCCCAGCTCCTTGCACGCCGCGGCGAGGGACTCGAGATCGTCGCGCGAGCCCATGCCGTATCCCGGGTAGCTGAGCGGACGGGCGACGTCGAACGCGGCGATCCTCGCGCCCTCCCGCGCCAGCGCGATCGCGGTGGCCCTGCCCTGCCCGTGGGCCGCGCCGGTAACGAAGGCGACCTTTCCCGAGAACTCACCCGGCATGTCCGCTCCCCGCCGGCTCGCGGCGATAGGGGTGCAGATACTCGTCCAGATCCACCTCGAGAGCGTTGTTGAACACGTTGGTCGCCACCATGATCGCGCCGAAGGCGGTGAGCGCCGTCATCTCCGCCGGGTCGAAGTGGGCCGCCACCCGGTCGTACGCCGCGGCGGGGACGCGGAACGGCGACACGGCGAGGCGGCGGCCGTATTCCACGACGGCGGCCTCGCGGTCATTCAGGTCGAGGCGATCGGGGTCCTCCCCTTCCTCTATCAGTATCCGCCGGAAGAAGGTGGAGCAGATGAGACAATCGGTCTCGGCGGAGATCGCGTGGGCGAAGAGGACGGTGAGCCGGGGGCCGAGGAACGGCTGGACGGTGTCGCGAAGCGGGTACCACTCCATCAGCGCCTGGAAGGCGGGGAGGGAATTGAGCAGGGTGCGCTTCATGTTCGTGATCCGGGCGTGGCGCCGGATATGATCGTCGTGCGCCTCCCGGATCTCGGGCGGGGCGGAGTCGTAGTCGATCTGGGGGACTCGGGACACGGGTGAGCTCCGTCGGCGAGATTTGCTGCAATCTACCCGCCCGTGTCACCCTGAGCGAAGCGAAGGGAGCCATGCGGGCATGGTTCCCTTCCCCCTCGCTGCGCTCGGGGTCAGGGTGACAACTGGTTCTGCACCACGCGCTTGGGACCTCCACCTGTGGCGCCTGGAGCCTCTGGCCCAGGTCCGAGACGCAACCCCCGCCAGCTTGACAGGAGGTGTCAGGGGCGGTAATACGGGCGGGTGGTTCCGATCGCGCCGTTCCCCTCAGCTCCGGAGGTGGTACATGGACGCGCTTGTTGCCCTGGCCCTCAGCATAGGAATCCTCATCGCCGGTTGGACTTACCTCGCCCTCGGGGTCGCGGCCCTGCCGGTCTGGGCCGGCATCATCGCTTGGGGGTGCTTCTTCGCGGCGGGGGGAAAGACGGCGGGGCTGACCAAGACGATCGCATCGAACCTCTCCGGAGTACTCTGGGCCTTTCTCGCGCTCTACCTGGCTAACCGCTTCGGCGGCGGGGTGCCGATCCTGTCCCTCCTGGTTGGCGTCGCGGCATTCATCATGGTGCTCCAGGCCAAGATCCCGGCCCTTTCCTTTATCCCGGGCGCGTTCCTCGGGGCGGCGACCGCGGTGAGCGTCGTAGTCGGTGCCAGCGGTACCTGGACCAGCACGGTGATCGCGCTCGTGGCGGGCGCGGTGTTCGGCTATATCTCCGAGATGCTCGCTGGAGCGCTGGGCCCCAAGAGCGCGACGGCGTAGGCACCATCCTTCCGAGCGATGATCCGGGGCCCGACGGGCCCCGGATTTTTTATCGGAGTCCCGCGAGGATGCCGGCTATTCGCCGCTGTTGGGCCGGGTCTTTCGTCATTTCGCGGGCCTTGTTGTACTGTTCGACCGCCCGCCGCTTGTCGCCCTTCGTCGCGTAGGCCTCACCGAGACTGTCGTAGACGTTCCAGCTCTTGGGATGATCCTTGGCGTTCTTCTGGAAGACGACGATCGCCGAATCCACCTTCCCCTCTCCGAGGAGTTGGTAGCCGTAGGCGTTGATGTCGGGCTCGGTGGCCAGCTCGAACGAGCGGCGCCGGAGCTGGGCCGCGTTGGTCGCGTCACCCATCTTTTCGAGCAGGGTCGCCTTGACCCGCAGGTTGGTGAAGTTCTCGTTGATGGCGATCGAGCGCTGGGCCCACTGGGCGGCCTCTTCCAGGTTCACGTCGTTCCCCGCGCACCAGGCGGCGGCCTGGACCCACGGCTGCCAGAAGAACCGGCCGAGGCCTCGCAGCTGCTGCCGCAGGCTATCCACCACGACCCGTTTGTGGTCCACCTCGACCGTGAACGGCACCGCGAGCTTCTCCCAGTGCATCGTCGCGACCACGGACCCGGTTCCCGGGTCGTCCAGGGTATATCCGAGGGCCTCCTAGAACGGCGCCGTCACGGGCACCGCGGTCAGGCGCAGGGCGTCTTCCTTGGAATCGTAGCTGAAGCTTCCCCAGGCGTCCGCCTGCCGGCTCAGGATCACCGTCCACTCGCTCGCGGCGGGGATCATGTGGACGCCGTACCGGCCAGCGGGGAGGTCGCGTCCCCCGACCCGCACCGGCGAGCTGAACCCGATGACCGTGTTCTCGTTGGCTCCGGCCCGCCACACCGAGTCGTAGGGCACCAGCTTCCCCCAGATCTCCCGCTGGTTCACCTTGGGGCGGTCGTAGGTGATGCTGACCTCGGTGAGACCGATGGTCTGGCTGACCTTGGCTCGTTGGCTGGCCTTGGGGATGACGAGGGCGGGAGCCTGACCCGGCAGGTCGGCGGGAAACGCGAAGAGAATAAGAGCGACGGCGGCCGCGCCGGCGGGGAAACGGTACATGGAAGTGCTCCGGGAGATGATGGATAGGAGACCGTACGTCGGAATGTGAGCGGAGGTTCCCGGGGTCATCC
>CAYPAE010000221.1:0-4657 GCA_964408595.1 uncultured Gemmatimonadaceae bacterium
CCCACGAAAGGCCTCGGTCACGGCACCCGGAGACGCCCCACCGTGTTCCGGTCGGTCCCGTACCAGATCTCCCGGCTAGGCTTGTGGAACACCATGTGCCGAATGGTGTTCGGCTCCTCCCCTCCCTCCGTCGCCACGCTGTCCGTGAACCGCCCGGCCCCCGGATCGAACGCCACCAGCCGGTTCGGCCGCACCCCCGTCTCCGCGAGCCAGATCTTCCCCTTGTCATCCCCCGCCATCGCGTACGGCAGCGACCCCCCTCCCGCCGGCATCGCGAACTCCGTCACCTTCCCCGTCGCCGGATCCAGCCGCCCCAAATATCCCCGCGCGTAGTCCCCGTACCAGATCGCGTCCTTCGTCACGCTGAGCCGCCGCGGCCGCGCGCCCTCCGGCAGCTCGAAGCGCCGCTCCTTCATCGTCGCCGGATCGATCGTCCCCACCGCGTTGGTGCCGAACAGCACGTACCACGGCTGCTGCTTCGCGTCCACCTCGATCCCGTACGGCCGGGTCCCCGCCCCGGTCTCCCACAGCCGGATCTTCCCGCTCTTCGCGTCGAGCCGTCCCACCACGCCCGCGTTCTGCGCCGTGAACCAGGCGTTCCCCGCCCGGTCGAGGACCATGGTGTGCGGATCCTCCACCTTCGGATCGGGCATCGGGTAGTTGGTGAGCTTGCGGGTCTTCGGATCCAACCTCACCAGCCGCCCGTTCCGGTTCCCGGTGAACCACACCATCCCGTCCGGCGCCACCACCAGGTTGTGCGGATAGGTGCCCTCCTCGACCTCGTACCGCTCGAACTTCCCGGTCTTGGGATCGAGATGCGCGACGTAGTTCCCCTGCTGCCCCACGAACCACACCAGCCCCTTCCCGTCCACATAGGGATCGCGCGGCCGAGTGCCCTCCCACGGCACCTTCCATTCCTGCACCTCGAGGGGGACGGCGGCGCCTAAGGCGAGCAGAGCCGGGGCCAACCCGGTGACGAGCCTGTGCATCATGATCTTCTCTCCCCAGCGTTAGTCGCTGCCGCTTTCGATGGGCAGGAGGTCGGGGCGGGATCCGGGCTTGGTGCGGACCGCGCTCCACGACCAGTTCCCGCCCCTCCCCTTGGCCGTCCCACTCACCCGATCGCCGCTCACCCGACCGGTGAACTCGACCCGCTGCCCGCCACTCGAGCCGTCGCCCAGCGCGAAGCTCAGCTGGTCCCCCTTCACGTTGAGATTCGAGAGCGGCGTCGTCTGGCCGCCCGACGTGGCGCTGCCCGAGACCTCCTGATACTTCTGCTTGATGTCGAGCGTGTGCTCCTTCCCCGACCCTCCCTCGGCCTTGAGCCGCCACTCCCCCGACACGTCGGCCGGGAGGATCCAGAGATAGGCGTAGCTCTGCATCCCCGAGAAGGTCTTGATGTTGAGGGTCCGGTCGGCCTTCCAGTCGCCCATGTCGAAGGCGTTGGAGACGATTCGCGTGCCCGGGCGCAGCTCCTTGAACAGCTTGGGCCGGAGCCGCTGGTTGAGCGACGGGAGCAGGTACAGCGTGACCACCGTCGCCTGGGAGAGATCCTGCTCGAAGAGATCGCCCTCGACGAACTCGATCCGGTTGCTGACGCCCGCGGTGTCGGCGTTGTTCCGGCTCTCCTTGATGCGGACCGGATCGATGTCCACGCAGACGCCTCGCGCGCCGTACTGCTTGACGGCCGAGATGACGATCCGGCCATCGCCGCACCCCAAGTCGTAGACCAGGTCCTTGGACCCGACCTGCGCCGCGGTGAGCATCTCGCGCACCTTGGTCGTGTCGGTGGGAACGAAGTGGACGTCGGGAGCCCGGGTGGGGGCATAAGGCTGCTGGCCGGCCAGCCCGCCGGGAACGGCGAGCGCCAGCGCCGAGACCACCGCGGGTGTCAGGGCGAATCTTCGATGGAGAGTGAGGGCTACGGTGCCCATGTGGTGCCTCGTGCGACCGGAGGGTTGGCCGTCGCCTCACGCGTGCGGCCGGCGAGGGCGAGCACCGGAAATCCCGCGAGCATCACGGCGACCCCCAGGAGCGCCCCTCGCCCGGCGTAGGCGACGCTGGAATAGAGCATGTACGCGGCGATGCCGCAGAACAGCAAGGGAACGAAAGGATAGAGCGGGACCCGGAACGGGCGATCCGCCGACGGCTCCCGCCGCCGGAGCACCAGCAGCGACGCCCCGGTGCCGAACAGAATCAGCCAGAACACCGGCGCGGTGTACGCCACCATCGCCTCGAACCCGCTCCGCGCGAAGGTGCCGAACCCGACCAGCAGCAGCGCGATGCCGCCCTGGAGCAGGAACGCGGCCCGGGGAGTGTGCTGCCCCTCGTGCCAGTCGCCCAGGAACGCGAAGAGCGGCACGTCCCGCCCCAGCGCGTAATTGCTCCTCGCCCCGGTGATCATGGTGGCGTTGGCCGACGAGAGCGCGGCGACCATGACCGCGAAGCTCACCGCCGCGGCGCCCCAGGCGCCCACCGATCCGCGCATCAGATCGGCGGCGACCGCCGACGACTCCGCCACGCCCTGGAGCCCCAGGCCCCTGAGATACGCGGCGTTGGCGAGGAGGTAGAGTGCCGTGATGATCCCGAGCCCCCACCCGAAGGTGCGAACCGCCCCGCGACGCCGGTCCCGCAGCTCGGCCGAGATGTAGGCCGCCTCGCTCCATCCGCCGAAGGTGAGGAGCACGAAGACCAGGGCCAGCGCGATCCCGCCCGCCGTAACCTCGGTCGTCGCCGGCGCCGGCTCCACCGGCGGCGCGATCAACAGCCCGGCGACGATCACCGCCACCAGCCCCAGCACCTCGAGCGTCGTGAGCGCGTACTGCACCCCGCCGCTCTGGCGCAGGCCGGCGACGTTGAGCAGCGTGAGCCCGACCACCACCCCGGCCGCGACCCCCGCCGAGAGGCCCGGCCTCGGGTCCGGCCCACCCATCAGCGAGGCGACGTAGTCGCCCACCAGAAACGAGAGGATGGCGATGGAGCCGGTCTGGATCACCGTCATCCGCGACCAGGCGCAGAGAAAGCCCGCCCGCCGGCCGAAGGCGCGGCTCAGGAAGTGATACTCGCCGCCGGCATCGGGAAAAGCGGCCGCCAACTCGGCGTAACAGAGCGCGCCGAGCAGCGACACCAGCCCGCCCACGACCCAGAGCGCGAGGAACATCGTCTCCGACGAGCTGCCCCCGGCCACCAGCTGCGGCGCGCGGAAGATCCCCGCGCCCAGCACCAGGCCGACGACGAGGATGATTCCGTCGCGGGTGTGCAGGACGGCTCTCGGCGCGGGTCGCTCCGCGCGAACTTCCCGGTCCCCCATATCGGCTCCACTCCGTCAGACCAGGTCCAGCTCCCAGGTCTGACCCACCAGGTCGTGCCCGAAGCTGTGGTGCGGCGTCTCCTCCACCAGCCGGAACCCGGCCTTTTCGTAGACGTGCCGCGCGGCGTGCAGCAGGTCGTTGGTCCACAGCGTGACCCTGGCGTACCCGGCCGCGCGCGCGAATCGAAGACATTCCGCCACCAGCCGGGTGCCGATCCCGTGCCCCCGCGCCCAGGGCTCGACCAGCAGCAGCCGGAGCCTCGCGATCGTGGCGGAATCCTTCACCAGGAAGACCGACCCGGCCGGCTCCCCTCTCAGCTCCGCGATCCAGCAGCGCTCGACTCGAGGATCGAGCTCGGCCGCGAACCGGCCCACGATCCCCGCCACCAGTCCCTCGAACTCGGCGTCCCAACCGTACTCCGCGGCGTACAGCTCGCCGTGGCGCTTGACGACCCAGCCGAGCTCGCCGGGCTTGGGATCGCGGAGCAGCGCGTCGGAGGTCACGGCCTCCGGCTCGTCGGCGGCCTTCCCCAGCAGATCCTCGATCCCGTGCATCGCCTCGACCAACTCCCTACGCTCGGCCCCGTTCAGCCGTGCCAGCATCGCTCCGACCTCCTCGGTGGAGCGCGCGTCGAGGGCGTCGAAGGTGCGCCGGCCCCGCTCGGTGAGCGTGAGCTGGCGTTGGCGCCGGTCGGCCGCCGGGGCGCGGGCGGAGACCAGCCCCTGCCTCCGCAATCCCCGGAGTATACGGCTCAAATACCCGGCGTCGAGCGCCAGGATCTCTCGCAGCTCGGTGGCGGTGATCCCCGCGTGGTGGGCGATCTCATAGAGCAGCCGGACCTCGGTGAGCGAGAACGGGCTCTCCAGCAGCCCCTCGGCGAGGAGTCCGATCTGGCGGGTGTAGAACCGGTTGAACCGCCGGACGGCGGCGGTGGGATCGGGCTTCGTGGTTGTCAGGGGCGGCGTGGCTCTGCCTCCTCGCTTCGCTCAGGATGACCGTGGGCCCGCTGGGGATAACTACCATGCCAATTTTAATTGCTTTGGTCAACTATCTTCTTTTTCGCCACCGCCCTTGCGGCCTCCACCAATCCGCCCATCATCGGAGGAGAGCTTCTACCGCTGGACCCCCACAGGAGCACGCCATGGCCAGCAGCTCCACGGCGACGGCCCAGTACGAGGCGAGCCGGAAGCGCTGACCGACTACCTTATTGAGAGAAACCCGACCGACTCGACCATAGGAGGAGCATCGTGAGCGACAAGAAGATCATCGCCGTGCTGGGAGCGACGGGCGCCCAGGGCGGCGGCTTGGTGCGGTCGATCCTGGCCGACAAGAAGGGCCCGTTCAAG
>CAYPAE010000222.1:0-4607 GCA_964408595.1 uncultured Gemmatimonadaceae bacterium
ATGGGCCTGAATTGGCTGAGCATGGCCGGGCTCAGCCGGTCCGTGACGGGGCTCGCCTGGCCGCGCTTTGTCCAGGCGCACGTGCCCGCGACGCTGCTGGCCGCAGTGACCGGAGCCGCGGCCGCCGTCGTGGCGCACTGGGCACGAGCGGCCCATCTCGGGAGCGTCCCGCTCCTGATCGCGGCGGGCACGGTGGCGGTGGCCGTGACCCTCACGGCGTCAAGGCTCCGCCCCGAGCTGTTCCTCGGTTCACACGGTACCTGGGCGGCCACTCAAGTGGAGATGCTTCTCCGCCGGATCGCCCGCGGTAGGGCTACTCCGGAAGCGGCCGGCGAGGGTCTGGCTCCGGCCGGGAAGGTGAATCCGAAGTGAGCGGCCCCAGGATACCCGGTGCCGACGGGAATCACCGGCCGACGATCCTGGAGACCATGAAGGCGCCGCTGCGCCGGCTCCGCGCCGACTACCGTACGCTGACCGCCCCGCTTCGGCGGTTGCCGTCGGTCCTGATCATCGGTGCACAGAAGGGCGGCACCACCTCGCTCTTCAACTACCTCGTGCGGCATCCCGACGTGCTGCCGCCGTTCGGCAAGGAGATCCACTACTTCGACCTGCACTACGCCCGAGGCGTCCAGTGGTACCGGGGACGCTTCCCCTACGGGTATCGGCTGCGTGGCGGCGTGCTGACGCTGGACGCCTCCCCGTACTACTTGGTGCACCCTCACGCGCCGGAGCGGGCCGCGCGGCTCCTGCCGGACACCAAGCTCATCGCCCTGCTCCGGAATCCGGTGGACCGGGCCTTCTCCCATTACCAGCATGAGGTGCGCGGAGGCCGGGAGACGCTCTCCTTCGGCGAGGCCATCGAGAAGGAGCCCGAACGACTCGCCGGCGAGGAGGAGCGCCTCCGTGCCGACCCCGGGTACTACAGCTTCAACCACCATCGGCACTCCTATACCCGCCGCGGGCACTACGTCGAGCAGCTCCGCCACTGGGTCGAGCACTTCCCGCGCTCGCGACTGTTGGTGCTGCAGAGCGAAAGGCTGTTCCGCGATCCCGCCGCCGCGACCGGCGCGGTGCAGGAGTTCCTCGGCCTGCGTCCTCACCGGGGCGGGCCCTACCAGGCGTTTCTCCAGGGCAAGTACCGCCGCGAGATGTCACCCGAGCTGAGGCAGAGGCTGGTCGCTTACTTCGAGCCCCACAACCGCGAGCTCTATCAGTGGCTGGGTGAGGAATTCGACTGGACATGACCGGACCGGGACCGGAACCCATCGCCTTCTTTCTGCCCACGGACCACTACCTCCGTCTGATCGAGAGCGCCTGAATGACCTGGCTGGCGTACGCCCCCCTGTGGATCTTCGTTTTCACGGTGCCGTGGGAAAGGCTCCTGGTGCTGCCCGGGGTCGCCATCATTCCCCGGGTGACGGGCGCCCTGGCGCTGGGCCTCGCCCTCCTCGCGGTCGTGATCTCCGGCCGGCTTCGGCGCTGGCACCCATTCCACGTAGCGGCACTGCTGTTCTGGATTTGGGCCGCGTTCGGTCTGCTTCTCTTCGCTAGAGGCGAGAGGCTCCCCGCCAAGTTCTGGACCTTTGCTCAGCTCCTCCTGGTGCTGTGGATGATCTGGGAGCTCGCTCCCTCGGTACAGCGGCTGCGCGGGCTGCTTACGGCGTACGTGCTGGGCGCCTATGTCGCGGCCTTCGACACGATCATGGTGTATCGGAGGGAGGCGGGGGCGCTGCGCCGCTTCGCCGCGGGAGAAGCCGACCCCAACGACCTCGCGATGGTTCTCGCGCTGGCGCTGCCGATGGCCTGGTATCTCGGGATGACCTACCGCCGGCCTCTGCTGCGGTGGGTCTGTCAAGCGTACCTGCCCGTCGCCGTGGTCGCCATCGGCCTTACCGGGTCGCGCGGGGGGATAGCGGCGACCACGGTGGCGCTCCTGATCGTGCCCCTGTCCATGACCAGGCTGTCGCCGGCGAGACTGGTCACGGCCATGGTGATGCTGGGCGTGGCCGGAGCCCTCGCGGTGGCATATATCCCGGAAACCCTCATCCAGCGGCTCTCCACCATCGGGACGGAGCTGGAGGGTGGCAGCATCGGCGGCCGTGGCAAGCTCTGGAAGGCGGGGTTGGAGGCCTTCGCGTACCACCCGGTGGTTGGTTACGGCACGGGCCGGTTCAAGACGGCGATCACCCCCATACTGGGCGACTTGAGCCAGGTGGCGCACAACTCCTACATCTCGGTGCTGGTCGAGCAAGGGATAGTGGGTTTCCTGTTCTACATGACGATGTTGGTCACGGTGGTCCTCTCCGTGCTGAAGCTCCCGACTCTGGAGCGACGATTCACCCTGGTCCTCCTGGCCACGCTCGGAGTGGCGATGCTCCCGCTGACCTGGGAGGATACCCGAGCCGTCTGGGTGATCCTGGCGGCCGTTCTGGGATTCTCCCAGGCATTCATCGCCGAGAGAGGTGGCGCCTCACGGCAGCAGCCTCCGCACAGAGCGGCTCCTGCTGCTGCTCGACCGAGGACTGCAGGTCCACTGACACGGCGGACCGTTCCCGGCCAGGACGAGGCCCCGGATGTCACGGCATGACGCCTAAGGTCAGTGTGGTTTCCACTGTATACAACGGTGAGCCTTTCTTCGATCGGGCGATACCAGGCATCCTGGCGCAGACCTTCGACGACTTCGAGTTCATTCTGGTCGACGACGGCTCGAGCGATCGCAGCCTCGACAAGCTTCGAGAGCTGGCCGGGCGCGACCGGCGGGTTCGGGTGTTCGCGCCCGGACGGTTGGGCGCTGCCGCGGCGTATAACTACGGTGTGGCCCAGGCCGCGGGTGAGTACATCGCCCGCCAGGATTTCGACGACCGCAGCTATCCCGACCGTTTGCGCCTCCAGGTGGCGTTTCTGAATGCCCATCCTGAGGTCGGCATGGTGGGCGGCTACTACGTGCTGGTGGATGAGCGTCGGGGTGAGCGCTACGTCCGCATGCCTCCCACCGAGCACCGCGCCATCATCGCGGCCATGGCGCGATACGTACCGATCGCCCACACCGTGGCGACCTTTCGCCGGCGGGCATGGACCGAGGCGGGGGGCTACCCTGTGGTCAACAACCTGATCGACCTTCGATTCTACCTTCGGGTGGCCAAGCTGGGGTGGGGGTTCGCCAATGTCCCCGAGGTGGTGGGCGAGCATTACGTCCATGACTCCAGCTGGTTCCACCGTACCCTGAAATACGCCGAGCGGCAGCGGGATCTGGCGCGAGTGCAGGCGCAGGTCGTTCGAGAACTCGGACTTCCGCGCTGGATGTACCTGTATTCCCTTGGCCGGCACGCGTACGCGTATATCCCGCCCGGTCTCAAGCGCATGGTCCGCCGCGGGGTGGTGGGATCGCAGGAGCGCGATGCATGAGGATCCTCTTCCTCTCGACCAGCATGGGCATGGGGGGGGCGGACAGCCAACTGCTCTCTGCAGCTCAGGAACTGCGTTCCCGCGGGCACGAAGTGCTCATCGTATCGCTCACGCCGCTCGGCCCGATGGGCCTCGAAGCGCGGAGCGTCGGCATCCCAACGGAGTCCTTGGAGATGCGGCGCAGCTTCCCGGATCCGAGGGGGCTGTTGCGGCTGGTGCGCCTGGTGCGGTCGTGGCGGCCCGATGTGCTGCACAGCCACATGGTCCATGCGAATCTGATGGCACGAGTGCTCCGGCTCATCGCTCCGGTCCCGGCGCTGGTGTCGACCATTCACAACATCTACGAAGGCGGCCGGCTGCGGATGGCCGCCTACCGGCTCACCAATGCTCTCGTGGACCACATGACGATCGTCAGCGAGGCGGCTTTCGACCGCTTCGTGTCGGAGGGCATCGTCCCGAAGGAGCTCCTCCGAGTGGTTCCCAATGGCGTGGACACGGACCGCTTCCGGAACGTGTCTCCCGGCGCGGGCGAATCGGTGAGACGATCGCTGGGGCTCGAGCACGAGTTCGTGTGGCTGGCGGTCGGTCGTTTCGAGGTCGCCAAGGACTATCCCAACATGCTGCGCGCCTTCGCGAAGGTTCGCGAGCAGCAGCCTCAGGCGGTTCTCCTGCTGGTCGGTCGCGGATCGCTCCAGGAGGAGACCGAGGCGCTGGCTCGCGACCTGGGTCTCGGCGGCGGGGTCCGGTTTCTCGGGGTCCGCGGCGACGTGCCGGAGGTCATGAGCGCCGCCGACGGATACGTGATGTCGTCCGCGTGGGAGGGGATGCCCATGGTGCTGCTCGAGGCGGCGGCCGCGGCCCTTCCCATCGTCGCCACGAAGGTCGGAGGGAACCATGAAGTCGTGCGGCACGAGAGGAGCGGTTTCCTGGTGCCGCCGTGTGATCATGAGGCGCTTGGAGTAGCGATGCTGCGGCTGGGCCGGCTGTCCGAGTCGGAGCGACGTGCGATGGGCGAAAAGGGGCGCGAGCACATCCGGACTCACTACGACCTGGGTCGGGTGGCGGAGCGGTGGGAGGACCTGTATCGCGAGGTGTTGGCCCGGAAAGGACTCGCCCTCGCGCCTCAGCTACCGCCCTGCTGAGTCCGCGCCGTCGCTGGTCGGAAGAGCCGGCGGACACCGATACACCTGAAGGTACTGCTG
>CAYPAE010000223.1:0-4594 GCA_964408595.1 uncultured Gemmatimonadaceae bacterium
TTGCCTGCCCGACCAGCACGTCGCTGGGATAGTGCACGGCAAGCCGGACGCGGGAGAAACCCACCAGAAGCGCGACGAAGAGCAGGGGGCCGGCCCAGACCGGGAACACCATCCCGTACGAGAGCGCCACCGCGAGGCTCGCCGTGGCATGGCCCGAAGGGAAGGAGAATCGGTCGGGCTCGCGGATGGCCGCGCTGACCTCACACCCCCGGGAGGGGCGCCCTCGCCCTACGGTTCGCTTGACCAGCTGTACCAGCAGGTGGGAGACGAGCAGCGTGGTGAGCGCCAGCCGCGACGCCTCGTGCAAGGCGCAGCAGGCGAACCAGGGCACCCCCGCGGCGGCCAGAGAGACGCCCGTGCTGCCGAGGTGGGTGATCGCGGCCCAACCCGCTCGCGACGTTCTGGGAGCGGCCGGTGAGATCGCGCAGCGCAGCATCAACGCCCGATCGTGGGCGCCGAGCCGGAGGAGCAGCGGTGCGGTCATGTGACCTCAAGGTCGCGCCCTTCCGCCACGACCTCGCGGCCATCTCGCCACATCGTCGTAACACGTCCTTCACCGCTCCGTGACGCACACTGGTCAGCTTGCCGTCGCCAGGTCAAGGGAAGAGGCATGCGCGTCCTCTACTGTACCGACACCTATCCGCCGCAGGTCAACGGCGTTTCGATCGTCACCGCCGCGTCGGTGGCCGGGCTCGCGCGGTCAGGCTGGGAATGCGCCGTGGCGGCCCCGCGCTACCCCGCCGCGGCTCATGCCGCCTGGAGCCGGGAACATGCAGCCGACGGCGAAGCGGGAGAGGTGCACAGCTTTCCCAGCCTCCCGATGCCCCTGTACCCCGAGGTGCGGCTCGCCCGCCCGCGGGTCGCCGAACTTGGACGGCTGGTTCAGCGCTTCCAGCCCGATCTGGTGCACTGCGAGACGGAATTCGGCATCGGCCGGGCCGGGAAGGCGGCCGCGGAGCGGGCCGGAGTGCCGGTGGTGTCCTCCTACCACACCGATTTCGCCCGGTACACGGAAGCCTACGGCGCGGGATGGCTGAAGGGGATGGTGACCCGGTACATCGCGCGGTTTCACCGGAGCAGCCGGCGGGTGTACACGCCGTCGAGTGTCTCGCGCGAGGCCCTTCTCGGGCTGGGCCTCACCGACGTCGAGGTCTGGGGCCGGGGCGTGGACACCGAGCTGTTCCATCCCGGCCGGAGGGCCGAGGCGCTCCGCGCCGCGCTCGGCATGGGCAGCCGGTACACCTTCCTCTACGTCGGCCGTCTCGCATTCGAGAAGCGTGCGGACCAAGTGCTGGACGCTTTCCGGCTCGCGAGCGAGATGCTGCCACGGGGCGTGATTCATCTCGTCATGGCGGGGACGGGGCCGCGCGAGGCCGAGCTCCGGGCTGCCGCGCCCGCGGGGGTCAGCTTCCTCGGCCTCCTCGACCGACGCAGCCGTCTCCCCGACCTCTACGCCAACTGCGACGCCTTCCTGTTCGCCTCGGTCACCGAGACCCTGGGACTGGTCGTGCTCGAGGCGATGGCCAGCGGGCTCCCGGTCATCGCCGTCCCGGAGGGCGGGGTCCGCGACCACCTGCGCGATGGGCGCAACGGCCTGGCCTGCCGCGAGGGCGATGTGCCGGGGATGGCGATGGCGATGGTGCGCATCGCGACCGAGTGGGGGCTGAGCCGCCGGCTCGCCCGCGGCGCGCGGAGCTCGGTCCAGGAGTTGACCTGGGACAAGGAGATCGAGCGGCTGGATCGGAGCTACCGGGAGGTCATCGAGACTGCGAGGGGCGCACGGCCCTCACGCGTCGGGGAACCAGCAGGTGACGGTGGTGCCCCGGCCGCGCTCGCTCTCCGCGGCGACCCTGCCCCCGTGGGCCTCGACGAGGTGCTTGACGATCGCGAGCCCGAGGCCGGTGCCGCCTTCCTCCCGCGACCGCGAGGCGTCGGCCCGGTAAAACCGCTCGAAGATCCGCGGCAGATGCTCCCGTGAGATCCCGGCGCCGTTGTCGCGGACCGCGATCGCGATCCCGTTGCCCTCGCGCCGGGCGAGGCATGCGATCGTCCCGCCCGCCGGCGTGTGCCGGAGCGAGTTCTCCATCAGGTTGGTGAGCACCTGCCGCAGGGCGTCCAGATCGGCGCAGAGCTTCTCCGCGCCCGCCTCCACTTCGACCGTGAACTCGATCGCCTGGGACTCGGGGCGGGCGGCCACCTCGGTCCACGCCTCCCGGGCGGCGGCGGACACATCCACCTCGGTACGGGTGGGTTGCCAGCGCCCGGCCTCGATGCGCGAGAGATCCAGCAGATCGTCCACCAGTCGCTGCATCCGCCGCGCGTTGCCGAGAATCGTCCCCAGGAAGACGCGGCCCATCTCCGGGTCGGGCGGCAGGGACAACAGCGTCTCCGCGTAGCCCGAGATCGAAGTGAGCGGGGTCTTGAGCTCGTGGGAGACGTTGGCGACGAAGTCGCGGCGGATCGCTTCCAGGCGCCTGAGCTCGGTGAGGTCGTGCATCACCAGCACCGCTCCGCCCGCCGGAAGCGGCCGGGCATTGAGCAGCACCGAGCGGCCGTCGAGCTCGACCTCGCGGTCCTGCACCGGCTCGCCGGCAAGCACGGCGTCCACCACCTCGCGCGCGGCCTTCACCCGGAAGAGCTCGGCGAGGTCAGGCAGCGCATCGAGCTGGTCGTAGCCCAGGAGGCGCCGCGCGGCCGGATTGGCGGTGGCGATGTGGCCCCGCTCGTCCGCCGAGATCACCCCCTCGACCATGGACTCCACCAGGGCGGCGGTCTCCGCCTGCTCCCGGCGCAGCTCGTCGAAGCGATCGGCGAGCTGCCGGTGCATCTGCCGGAGCGCCTGGACCAGCGCGTCGATGTCGGGGATGCCGGAGCGGGGGAAACGAGGCGGGGAGCCGGCGGCTATCGCCCGGGCCGCCGCGGTGATGCCGGTCAGCGGGCGCGCGATCGAGCGGCCGGCGATGAGCGCGAGGACCGTCCCGACCAGCAAGGCGAGGAGCGCAGCACCGGCCACGGCCCGCTGGGCGCGGCGGACGATCTCGTCCACCTGGCTCAGATTCGCCGCCACTCGGATCGCGCCGGGGCCACCGGGCACGGCGACGTAGAGCAGGGTGCGTCCGACGGTCTCGCTCCGCCGCGTGGCGATGCCGACCTTGCCGTCGAGCGCGCTCCGGATCTCCGGCCGGTCGAGGTGGCTCTCGATGGCGGGGAGCGGGCCGGGGGGAAAGTCGCTGTCGGCGCGCACCACGCCGGTGGCGTCCACCAGGGTGATCCGCCGGTTGTTCTGTCTCGCCATGCGCCGGATGCTCTCGCCCCAGGTCGTGGAATCGGGGGAGAGCGCCTCGCGGATCAACCCCGCCTCGCTCTCCAGCGAACGCACGATGTCGCCCACCAGGTCGCGACGGAGCGATCGCTCGGCGGCCAGGAGCAGGACCGCCACGGCCAGGACCAGGACCAGCAGCGTCCCCGCGACGAGGCGGGTGGCGAACCTCACCGGGTGCGCACCCCCCGCTCCGTTCCCTTGAACCGGTAGCCGAATCCGCGGACCGTCTCGATCAGCTTGCCCGCGTCGCCGAGCTTGGTGCGCAGCCGCTGCACGTGCATGTCCACCGTGCGGGTCTGGATGTCGGGCTGGGCCTCCCACACCGTCTCCAGGAGCTGCGGACGGGTCTGCACCCGGCCGCGGCGCTCGACCAGCGTGAGGAGCAGCTTGTACTCCGTCGCCGTGAGGCTCAGCTCCTCGCCTCCGACCGTCGCGCGGTGGGCCGAGCGGTCGATCGAGATCGGGCCGGCCGCAAGCGTGGAGCCGGCCGTGACCGGGGGCGAGCCGAGCCGCCGCAACAGTCCCCGCACCCGGAGCGAGAGCTCCTGGGGCGAGAACGGCTTGGTCAGATAGTCGTCGGCGCCCAGCGAAAGTCCGCGGATGCGGTCGGTCTCCTCCCGGCGCGCGGTGAGCAGGATGACGCCGACGTCCTTGGTCTCCTCGCGCTTGCGCAGCTCGGCCAGGATGTCGTACCCGGAGATCCCCGGCAGCATCAGGTCGAGAATGACGATGTCGGGCTTCTCCTCCCGGGCCGCCTTGAGCGCGTCGTGCCCGTTGGCCGCGGTCGAGACGCGGAACCCGGCCTTGGCCAGGTGATACGCGACGAGGGCGGTGATATCGGGCTCGTCGTCCACCACGAGAATGCGATGGGTCATGTCGGTCTCTTGGCGCGAGTCCACGCCCTGTCGGCCGGCGGCTCCTGCACCCGGGCGTGAGTGTGCGACCGGCTCCGGTGCGCCGCCCGGTCCCGCTCGGCGCGCATGCCGGAGTCGTCCTGGATCACCGCCTCGAGGATCGCCGACAGCAGGCGGCCGGGCACCCCCGCGTCCCGGCGGAGCCGGTAGAGCACGAACTGGGCGATCGGCGTGTCCCGGACCAGCTCCGCCCGGCGGAGGACCTGGAGGTGGCGGGAGACGGTGGGCTGGGGCAGGTCGAGCACTTCCTGAAGATCGGAGACGAAGAGCGGCGCCGCGGCCAGGCAGTTGAGGATCCGGAGCCGGGTGGGCTCGGCGACGGTGAGGAGGATATCGGTGGACGACGGGGCGCTCATAT
>CAYPAE010000224.1:0-4121 GCA_964408595.1 uncultured Gemmatimonadaceae bacterium
CGTTGTGCCCGAATCGCTCCCAGACCTCGGCGCCGGGACCCATGGTCATGAGGTAGACGCGGAGCTGGGAGCCAGGCGGGGCCGCCGGGGCCGGCGGGGCCGCGGGGCCGCGGGGCAGCTGGGCAGTCGTTTGGCCAAGACCGGCAAATGACGTCAGATACGAAACGATCGCCGCGGCCGCCATGAACCGCGCCCAACCGCGTCGCCAACCGCCCCGCTGCCCCGCTGCCCCGCCGCCCCGCCTCACAACTCCACGTCTCGCCCGTCCTGCGCCGAGCGGTAGATCGCGTCCACCACCTGGTGCAGCACCAGGTGGTCCTGCAGCGTCGGGACCTTCGCCTCGCCCGCGAGGGCGGCCTCGAAGTGCGCCCACTCCGCCCGGTAGGAGGCGGTGAAGGCGTTCTCCCGGCTCCCCGACCCGGTGGGCGACACGTCCACCGGCACACCATGTAATTCCTTCCACACCGTGAGCGGGTTGATCGCGGCGGTGCCCTTGCTCCCGCGCAGGCCGACGCCGAAGCGCTCGCCCTCACCGAGATGGTGCCAGGTCACGTCCACGAAGAGCGACATCCCGTTCCCGCAAACCACGAAGGCGCTACCCGACTGCTCGACCGCCCGGTCCTTGCCGCTGACGTCCAGACTCGCGCTTACCCGGATCGGCGCGGGATTGCCCCCGAGCCAGAGGCCGAGGTCGAGGATCGAGAGCCCCAGATCGAGCATCGCGCCGCCGCCTGCCTGATCCCGCTTCTGCCGCCAGCCGAGCTGCGCGCGGCTGGGCCGGAAGACGTGCCAGCTCCCGCGGACGCTCTCGATCGCACCCAGCTCGCCGCTCTGGACGAAGCTGCGGACGATCTGCACGTCGGGCCGGTAGCGGTGGTTCATCCCGACCATCACGACCCGGTCGCGCTTCTCCGCCGCGCGGATGATCCGTTGGGCGCTCGCCGACGACATCGCCAACGGCTTCTCGACCAGGACGTGGAGGTTGGCGGAGAGCGCCGCCAGGATGTGCGACTCGTGCAGGTGATTGGGGGAGCAGATCACCACGGCGTCGAGGGACTCGAAGCGGAGCAGGTCCTCGATGTCGTCGAACGCGTCCTTCACCGCGAATCGGTCGGCCAGCGCGCGAGCCTTCGGCAGATCGGTGTCGCAGATCGCCTGGACCTCGATGGTCTTGAGCTTCTTGAGCACCGGCAGGTGGGCGACCTGGGTGATCGCGCCTCCGCCGATGATCCCGACCTTGAGCCGCTCGCTGCCGGACCGGCTGGCGGTCATGCGACCCTCCTTGGTAGAGGCGCCGGAGCCCGGCGCCTCAATAGAGGCGCTGGAGCGCGGCGCCGGTGTAGTACGCCGCGAGAATGCGTTGGAAGTCATGGCCCGCGCGGGAGCGTCCGACGGCGCCCCACTGGCAGAGGCCGACGCCGTGCCCCGCCCCCCTGCCCTCCGCCACCAGCCGGGTGAGGGGGCCGCCGGCACCCGTCGCGCTGAGCGTGAACGCGGCGCTCCGGAGCAGATCGCCGGACGCAGGACGGAGCACCTGCCGGACGGCGGGTCCGTCCACCATCACCTGGTTCGACCGGAGCGTGATCGCGAGGCGGTCGACCCGGCCGGACGCGGTCCGCTGCGCCACCCACACGTCGCGCACCTCGCCCACCTGGTCGCCCGAGACGCCCGTCGCCGCGGGCAGCGTGCGGCGGAGCATCGCCCGGAGCGCGTCGCCGGTCCACTCCTCCCGCCAGCGATAGCGGGGCGAGATGCGGCAGTAGGCAGCGCCGTTCTCGTCCACGTCGGGGAACGACCTCAGGTACGGCCGCGCGCGCGCGCGAAACGCCTCGACTACGTCGGCGGTCTGCCCGCCGCAGGTCGAGTAGTAGAAGGCGTCGATCGGTGCCCCGGCGTACGTCAGCACCATCCCGCGGGTGGATCCTACGGCTTCCACTCCCTCGGGCGTCTCCGACCCGCTCCCCGCGTATACCTGATCGGCGACCCCGGCATGCAGATCGAATCCCAGCGCCGCGCGGCGGCGGAGATTGCGGAGCGCGTAGGTGCGCGAGACGACCGCCTGGGCCTTGAGCGCCTCGAGCTCGGCCAGGTTCCGCCGTCCCATCTCCGCGGAGACCACACCGAGGAGATAGGACTCGAGCAGAAGACGGTTGACCAGGGTGATGCCGGCGGTGTCCCGCACGATCTCCACGATCCCGCGGTAGTTCCGCCCGTTCACCCGGACCATCTGGGACGGATCGGTGGCGATCACCGCGATCATCTCGGAGGGGGTCGAGCCGATCCGCCCCGGGGGCTGCACCGACACTCCGATTCCCGAGGGGGCCACCCGCCACTGTTCGCCGGCGGGAATCGCCGCGAGGCGCGCGCCGCTCGGATCGGTCACCACCAGGTCGGCACCGCCGCCGACCGTCGCCGACGGCACGCCCACCGCCAGACCGATCCGCAGTTGCGGCTCGCCGGATTCGCCGGCTCGCTCGGGCCCCCGGTCCGCCGTCCGCTCGGACGGCCGCTCCGGGGCGGGCACCGGCGCCGGTTGGCCCGCCGGCGGGCCCGCCGGCGTGCAGCTGCCCAGCGCCGCCAGCCCCGCCGCAACGGCCAGAGCCGCGCCCGCGAGGACGCGACGCTCAGCCGCGGTAATTGCCAAACTTGAGCTCGATCCCGAAGTCGCCGCCCCGCAGCATCGCGATGACCGACTGCAGCTCGTCCTTCGACGGGCTGGTCACCCGGATCTCGTCGCCCTGGATCGAGGCCTGCGTCTTCTTGAAGCCGCCGTCCTTGACCGCCTTGACGATCTTCTTCGCGGCGTCCTGCGGGATTCCCTGGGTGAGGCTCACGGTCCGCCGTACCGACTGTCCGGTCCCCTGGACCAGGTCGCCGATCTTGAGGTTCTTCACCGGCACGCCGCGCTTGATCATCCGGGTCTGGAGCACGTCGAGCAGCGCTTCCATCCGGAA
Organism: uncultured Gemmatimonadaceae bacterium; assembly: GCA_964408595.1. Taxonomy (GTDB): domain Bacteria; phylum Gemmatimonadota; class Gemmatimonadetes; order Gemmatimonadales; family GWC2-71-9; genus CAVVWJ01. The sequence goes on from CAYPAE010000224.1 coordinate 2,955, forward strand.
CTCGTCGTCCGCCGCCAGCCGGATCTCCGCCTTGGGCCGGTCGAACTCGATGGTGCAGTGGGTGCCCTTGAAGTCGTATCGCTGGGCGATCTCCTTCAGGGCCTGGTTCACGGCGTTGTCGACCTCCTGGAGGTCGGCGCCGGTGGAGATATCGAAGGAGGCGTTGCTGGCCATGGTCGGTGGTGGATCGGGTGTGGAGACGGCGTTGCGGGAGAAGGATTACCCTGCGGCCGCGGGTGGGGCAAGGCGCGGAGTCCGCCGGGCGGTGCCCGCCGCGCGAACCGCTTGACTTCGACTCCGGCGAACCCTAGTGTAGCGACATGACTCTCGCCGCGGTTCGTCTCAACTGCATCTGTCCCCGACCGGACTGCTGTCCGGAGGCGCGGCGGGCCTAGCACGTCCATTGGCGACACCCCGAGGCCCGGGCCGCCCTCCGCGGTCCGGGCCTCGTCCGTTCCGGGCGCCCATCATACGATCGAGGAGGCATCATGGCGGTCATCGACGAGCTGCTGCAGGCCAACGAAGCATATTCCAAGACGTTCGACCGCGGCGATCTTCCGCTGCCGCCCGCGCGCCGGGTGGCCATCGTCACCTGTATGGATGCCCGCATCCTCCCTTCGAAAGTGCTGGGACTCGAGGAGGGCGACGCCCACGTGATCCGCAATGCCGGCGGCCGGGCCCGCGATTCCCTCAGATCGATCATCATCTCGCAGCGGCTGCTCGGCACCCGCGAGCTGGCGGTCATCCACCACACCGACTGCGGGATGCTCACCTTCACCAACCGCGACCTGCGGCAGAAGGTGAAGGATGACCTGGGACAGGACACCGGGGAGTTCGACTTCCTGCCGTTCCAGGACCTGGACGAGAGCGTCCGGCAGGACATCGAGTTCCTTCAGGCGACGCAGCTGCTCAACCCGGACACGGTGATCCGGGGTTTCGTGTATGACGTGCAGACGGGGAAGTTGCGGGAGGTGAAGGTGGAGGCGGAAGCGGAGACGTAGGCGGCACGCGCAGGCCGGGGGTACTGGAACAGTGAGGCTGGCCAAGCCCCACCAACCCCTAGCCTCACTGTTCCAGTACCCCCGGCCTGCGCACGAGCATCGCGAAGCGCGGTCGGGCAGATGCGCGAAGTATGGCAGACAAGCTGGAGCCGGAGTTGGACGGGTA
>CAYPAE010000224.1:4131-4584 GCA_964408595.1 uncultured Gemmatimonadaceae bacterium
ATCGGGGAGGCTAGGGGTTGGCGGGGCTTGGCCAGCCTCCCCGATCCATAACCCCCCGACCGGAGCGATGGGTGACAGCTACGCCAGGAAGCTCTCCAGCGCCCTCGCCCGGCTGACGTGCCTGAGCCGGCTGAGGGCCTTTTCCTTGATCTGCCGGACGCGCTCGCGGGTGATGCCGAGCAGGCTTCCGATCTCCTCGAGGGTCATGGGCTCCGGCCCGTCGAGCCCGAAGTAGAGCCGCAGGATCTTGGCCTCGCGCTCCTTGAGGGTCGAGAGCACCTCCTCGATGGACTCGGTGAGCGCGTGCTCGAAGGTCTCGGAGTCGGGGCCCGGGTTCTGGGTGTCCGGGAGGTAGTCGAGGAGCTTGTTGTCTTCGCCGGGGGTGAGCGGCGCGTCGAGCGAGAGATGGTTCTGGGAGATGGAGAGCGTCTTCTGCACCTCCTCCATCGAGAT
>CAYPAE010000225.1:0-4583 GCA_964408595.1 uncultured Gemmatimonadaceae bacterium
CTACTGTTCTTCGGCCTCACCCGCCTCCCGAGTCCCCGCCGACTTGGCGGCGGTCGTGTCGGCCTTCCCGGACGCCGGGTCGGTCTTCCCGGCCGGGTCGGCCTGCCCCTCGGTCGTGCCGCCGACGCTTTCGCGGCCCCGCGCGGGAGTCCGATCCACGACGGTCGGCGCCGCCGGCGCGCCCTCGGCGAGCCGCTCCTGGCCGCCGACGACGACCTGCTCGCCGGCCTCGACGCCGGTCCGCGCCTCGACGAACCCCGGCGTGCGGACGCCGAGCTCCACCGGGCGGCGGGTCGCCTTTCCGTCGATCACGACCCAGACGAAGTTGGCGCCCTGGAGCGGCAGCACCGCGTCCTCGGCGATCACGACCGCGTTGGGACGCACGTCGGTGGCGAGCCGGACCTCGATGAACATGCCGGCCCGCAGCTCACGCCGTGTATTGGGCACCTGCGCCTTGACCGTGATCGTCCGGCCGGGCAACTGCACCACCGGATCCACGAAGTCCACCCGCCCGGAGAACTCCCTGCCGGGGAGCGCGGCCACCCGGAAGGTGACCCGTTGCCCGACCTCGAGCTGGTCGGCATAGCGCTCGGGCACCTGAAAGACCGCCCGCTGCGGCGAGACGGTCTGCAGCGTCATCAGGTCGTCGCTGGTGGTGACGTAGTCGCCCAGGCTCACCATCCGCCGGCCGGCCACCCCGGTGAAGGGGGCGCGCACCGTGGTCCGGTCGAGGCGGACTTTGAGCAGCTGGTACTGCGCCTCGCTGCTTCGCGACGTCGCCTCCGCGCGCTCCAGCTCGGACTGGCTCGAGGCCTTCTGGGAGAGGAGCTCGCGGGTTCGGGTGAGCGACTGCCGGGCGAGATCGCGCTCCGCTTCCGCCCGTGCCACCTCGGCCTTGAGCTCGGCGTCGTCCACCTTGATGAGCGCCTGGCCGCGGGAGACCAGAGCCCCCTCGCGCACCAGGATCTCGGCGACCCGACCCTCGATGTCGGGCCGCAGCTCGATCGACTGTAACGCCTCGATCTGCCCCGTCGCCAGGATCGCGTCCACGACGGTGTCGCCCCGGGCGACCACGACCTCGACCGGCATCGCGGGCGGCCCTCCACCCTCACCACCGCCGGCGGCGGCGCCGCCGCCCTCGGGTGCGCCCCCTGCGCTGTTGCATCCCGCGATTCCGAGTGCCAGGACGGCGAGTATGCGTATCACGGTGCGTCCTTGTTCGAGAAGAGTCGGCGGCCGAGAATCGCCTCCAGCCGCGCCAGCGACAGCCTCGTGACGTACCGGGCCTGCACCAGGCCGGCCTCCGCCTCGGCCAGACTGACCTGGGAGTCCAGGAGATCCAGGATGGTGCTCGCGCCGGCACGGTAGCGCATCTCCTGCATCCGGTAATTCTCGCCTGCCACCGCGACGCCGACGCCGGCGAGCCTGGCGGCCTCACGGCTGGTCTGGTAGGTGTCGAACGCGGCGGTGACGTCCCGGCGCACGGCGCGCTCGAGATCTTCGCGGATCGTGCGCGCCACGTCGCGGGCGACCCGGGCGCGGCTCACCTCGAGCTCGCGTTGCCCGTTGTTCCAGATCGGGAACGACACGCTGAACGTGACCGAGGTGACGTTGGCCGCCCCCGGAAAGATCTCGGTGTCGTACCGCTGGTGGAGCGCGCCGATCCCCAGGGTCGGGAAGTAGTCGCTTCGCTGGGACTTGAGTGCCGCCGCGGCGGCGCGCTCGTTGGCGCGGGCCGTCCGGTACTGCGGGCCCTGGTCGAGCGCCGTCTGCAACGCCTCGGGCAGCCCGATCGGGAGATCGGGCGCAGGCAACGTGTCGAGCGGCACCGCGTCCACCGCCGTCGCTTCGCCGACCCGGCGGCCGAGTTCGAGCTGCGCGGTTCGGAGTGCGTTCCGCTGGACCAGCAGGTCCACCTCGGCGCGGGTCAGCTCCAGCACCAGCTGGAGCGAGTCGGTCTGCACTGCGGCGCCCGATGCCACGCGGGCCCGAGCAACGCCGAGGCCTTCGCGGGCACGGTTCGCGCGCTCCAGCGACACCCGGGCAAGCTCCTGATTCACCAGCACGTCGTAATAGCTCGACTCGGTCTCCAGCGCCGCCTGGAACCGCTGCTCCAGCTCGCCCGCCTCGGCGCTGGACAGCTCGGCGCGGGTGCGGCCCAACTCGGCGAACTTCCGGAGGCTGAACACCTCGTAGTCGGCGCGGGCGGTCCCCACCACCAGCGTGCTGGTGGGGTTGGCCGGATCGGAGGGATTGAAGAACGCCTGCGAGTACTTGGTCTCGTCGAGCCCGAGCGAGAGCGACGGCACGAAGAAGGCGAGCGTGGCGGCCCGCCGGCCCCACTCGGCGTTGTCGATGTTGCCGAGCGCCCGGACGTAGTCCGGATCGAGCCGGGCCGAGCGGCGGATCGCCTCTGCCAGCGTGATCCGGGGCAGCGAGTCGGCCGGCACGGAATCGGCCGGCGCGGGCGCGGTGGCCTGTAGCACGAAGAGCAGCGTCGCGATCACTCGGCCTCCGCCGGTGTGAGCGAGCTGCGGCGCACCGGCTCCCGCCGGCGCATCCGGGCCAGGATTCCGTCGAAGATCACGTACACCGCCGGCACCACGTACAGCGTGAGGAGGGTCGAGAAGAGGAGGCCTCCGACGATGGCGTATCCCAGCGGCCGGCGGCTCAGCGAGCCCGCGCCAAGGCCGAGCGCAATGGGGAGCGCGCCCATCACGGTGGCGACCGACGTCATGAGGATGGGCCGCAGGCGGATCCGGCCCGCCTCGAGCGCGGCGTCGATCGTCGTCATTCCCCGCTCCTTCAGCTGGTTGATGTACTCCACCAGCAGGATCGAGTTCTTGGTGACCAGGCCGATCAGCAGGATCATCCCGATCTGGCTGTACACGTTGAGGGTCGAGCCCGCGAGCTTGAGGGTAAAGAGCGCGCCGGTCACCGCCAGCGGCACCGCGAGGAGCACGGTAAAGGGGTGGACCAGCGACTCGAACTGGCTCGCCAGCACCATGAAGACGACGACCAGCGCCAGGATGAAGGCGAAGTAGAGCGACGAGCCGCTTTCCTCCAGCTCCCGCGACTCCCCCGCCAGCGCGGTGCTGCTTCCCTTGGGCAGCACTTCGGCGGCGAGCCGGTTGAGTGAATCGATCGCGGCTCCCAGGGTAAACCCGGAGGCGAGACTGGCGGTGATGGTGGACGAGCGCACCCGGTTGAAGTGGGCCAGCTCGCGGGGGCCTACGCCCTCGTCCACCGTGGCCAGGGCCTCGAGCTTCACCAGCTCGCCATCGCGGCCGCGCAGGTACAGCCCGGTCATGTCGCTCGGGGTCGCGCGGGCGCGCGGGTCGAGCTGAACGATGACGTCGTACTGCTTGTTGGCCCGGGTGAAGGTGCTCACCTCGCGGCCGCCGAGCAGCACCTGGAGCGTGGTGGCGACATCACCCACCGGGACGCCGAGGTCCTCGGCGCGATCACGGTCGAAGCTCACGGTCAGCTGCGGTTTGTTCACCCTGAGGTCGCTGTCCACGTTGAGCAGACCGGGCACCATCCTCGCTCGGGCCAGGAGGGTGTCGTTGCCTTTGACCAGCGTCGCGAAGTCGGGATGCTGGATCACGAAGTTCACCGGGTTGCCCCAGCCGAAGGCCGGGGGATTGTTCGCGAACGCGAAGACGCCCGGGATCCCGAAGTACTGCCCCTGGATCCCGGCGATGACCTCCTCCGCCGACTTCTCCCGCTCGGACCAGTCCTTCAGGTTGCTGAAGATGATCCCGCGGCTGACCCCGTCGCCGATGTTCACCACGCTGAAGAAGCTCTCGACCTCGGGCGTCTGGGCCTGGATCGCCTCGGCGCGCCGCTGATATCCGTCGGTGTAGGCCAGCGACGACCCTTCCGGCGCGATGATGAAAGAGAGGAACCACCCACGATCCTCGGGGGGCACGAATTCCCGCTCCAGCGAGCGGAACACGAAGACCGCCGCCAGCGTCACCACCAGCGTCCCTATCACGATCGCGGTCCGGTGCCGCAGGGCCACGCCGAGCGAGCGCATGTACCCGGAGGACAGCCGCTTGAACCCTTCCTCCAGCGCGCGGTAGAAGCGGCCGTGGCGCTGGGGCACCCGCAGAATCTTGGCGCAGAGCATCGGGGTCAGCGTGAGGGCCACGAACCCGGAAATGATCACCGAGCCCGCGACCGCGACCCCGAACTCGTTGAAGAGCCGGCCGGTGGATCCCTTGAGGAACGCGAGCGGGGTGAACACCGCGACCAGCGCGATCGTCGTGGACAGCACGGCGAAGGCGATCTCCCGAGTACCGTTGATCGCCGCGGTCTCGGGATCCTCGCCCAGCTCCTCCTGGTGCCGGTAGGCGTTCTCCAGCACGATGATCGCGTCGTCCACCACGATGCCGATCGCGAGGATGAGCGCGAGCAGCGTGACCGTGTTGATGGAGAAGCCGAGCACGTTGAGCAGCGCGAAGGTCGCCACGATGGACGCCGGGATCGCCAGGCCCGGGATGATCGTCGCGCGCACGTTTCGGAGGAACAGGAAGATGATGAGCACGACCAGTGTCCCCGCGAGGAGCAGCGTCTCCTTC
>CAYPAE010000226.1:0-4578 GCA_964408595.1 uncultured Gemmatimonadaceae bacterium
CACGCTCGCCTGCACGGTGGGCGCACTGGTGCCCCACAAGGATCACGTCACACTGCTCCACGCCGCCCGACGCCTGGCGAGCCGCTTCCCCGCACTCCATTGGGCGATCGCCGGTCAAGGCGAGCTGCGCCCCGTGTTGGAGTGGCTCACGGGCGAGCTGGATCTCACCGGCCGAGTACACTTTCTGGGACAGGTCGCCCATCCGCTCCGGGTGATCGCCGATGCCGACCTCTACGTCATGAGCAGCCGGGAAGAGGGCCTGGGGACCTCGGTGCTCGACGCCATGGCACGTGGCATCCCGGTTGCATCCACCTCCGCCGGCGGCCTCCCCGAGATGCTGCACCAGGGGGCCGGGGTGCTGGTGCCACCGCGAAATCCGGAGGCGCTGGCCGGGGCGGTTGAGCGGATTCTCTGCGACGCTGACCTGCGGCGTCGGCTGGTCGAACAAGCCTCGCGCGCGGTCGAGCGATTCAGCGCGGACCGCATGGCAGCGGAGATCCGATCGGTGTATCGTTCGTGCGCCCCACTTATTGACGGATCATGATTTACGTCTGCATACCGAGTCATAACGAGGCGGCGACGGTCGGCCTCCTCCTCTGGAAGATTCGCCAGGTATTCGCGGGGTTTCCCCGGGAGTACCAGCTGCTCGTTCTGGATGACGGCTCCACCGACGCGACCAGCGAAATTCTCGAGCCCTATTCCCGGGTGCTGCCGCTCACGCTGGTGCGGCACGCCGAGCGCCGGGGCTACGCCGCGTCGGTCCAGGAGCTGTTCCGGACCGCGATCGAGCTGACCGACCGGCCCAAGCGGGACGCGGCGATCCTCATGCATGCGGACTTCACCCACAACCCCCAGGTCATACCCGACCTGGTCCGCCGGATCGAGAGCGGGGCCGACCTGGTGGTCGCCGAGGGGAAGCTGGAGGGTGAGCCGTCCAGGCAGCACCGCATGCTCCGCCGCTTCGCGCCGCAGTTGCTGCGGGGCGCTGTGACGGTGCCAGGGGTGCACGACGTCGTCTCGGGGTTCGCGATCCTCCGTCTGGTCGCGCTCAGGAACGCGATGCGGAGCCACGGAAACGGGTTCCTGGTCACCGATGGATGGGCCGCGAACGCGGAGCTGTACTGGCGGACCGGGCGGTACGCTCGCCGGGTGGAATCGGTGCCCTCGGTCGAGCGGCACGACCTGCGCCAGCGGCCCAGCCGGCTCCGGCCGGCCGAAGAGGCGATGAACCTCTGGCGGGCGCGGTCCAGGTTGCGCGCCACGCCGATCGCGCCGCCGGCCGAGTCGGCCGCGCGCGACGCGGAACGGCAAGCGGAGGCGGTGTCCTGATGATTCGACCGTTGCTGTTTCTGGTGGGTCTGCTGCAAGGAAGCGCCCCGTCGGCTCCGCCGTCGCGGGCGGCGACGCAGTATCCCTTCGCGGTGGGCGAGACCCTCACCTACAGCGCCAAGCTCGGCATGCTGACGCTCGGCTCCGGCTCGCTCCAGGTGGCCGGGATCGATTCGGTGCGCGGAGTGGAGACCTTCCGGCTGCGGTTCCGGCTCCAGGGCAAGACGGTTTTCTATTCGCTGGACGACGTGCTCGAGTCGTGGGTCGCGACCGAGGACTTCGCCTCCCACCGGTTCGTGCAGGACTTCGTGGAGAACGACAAGCCGAAGCACCGGACCTTCGAGATCTTTCCGGACTCCGGCTTCTATCGGGAAAAGGGGCGCGATACCACCTTCTCCAGTCCCTCCGAGCCCCTGGACGACGCGGCGTTCTTCTACTTCGTCCGGATCACGCCGCTCGAGGTCGGCAAGAAGTACGTCTACCACCGGTACTTCAGGAAGGAGAAAAACCCCGTCACCATCGAAGTGACGAAGCGGGAGAAGATGAAGCTGCCGGACGGGAGCGAGGTGCAGTGCCTCGTGCTCCACCCGGTGATCGACACCAAGGGCCTCTTCTCCAAGCGCTCCGATACCCGGATCTGGCTCACCGACGACGAGCGCAGACTCCCGGTGCAGATCCGCAGCAAGTTCCCCTTCGGCACCATCACGCTCCGCCTCAAGGATATGGTGGTGCCCGCCGGCGCCGCCGCGACGTCCGGCGGCTGAGCGTGGCCTACCACGAGGCCGATCTCGGCCGCGTCCGGACGGTCCCCGTGGCCGCCAGACGCAACAAGGTGGACGCCTCGCTCCTCGCCGCACCGCCCGCCGGCGACCAATCTTTCAAAGCCTTTCTCGCCAGCCTTCCGGACGTGCTCGCCGCCCGCGACCTCCGCGCGGTGGTGGCGGGGGTGGCTCGGGCCGCACGGCAGCGCCGCGGCGTCGTGCTCCTGGTCGGCGGTCACGTCATCAAGGTCGGGCTGGGCCCGCTGCTTGCCGCCTGGCTGCGGCAGGGCATCGTCACCCACATCGCCTTCAACGGGGCGGCGGCGATTCACGATTACGAGCTGGCGGCTTTCGGCGGCACCAGCGAGGACGTCGAGAGCGGCCTGGCGGACGGGACCTTCGGCATGGCGGAGGAGACTGGGGCTGAGATGAACGCGGCGATCGCGAGCGCCGCGGATGCCGGCCAGGGCATGGGAGAAGGGCTGGCTCGCGCGCTGTCGCAGCGGTCGCGGCTTCCCGGCGGCGACAGCTCCGTCATCCTGGCGGCGCTGCGGCAGGATGTCCCGGTCACCGTCCACGCCGCGATCGGCGCGGAGATCATCCACCAGCACCCATCCACCGACGGCGCGGCGCTCGGCGCCACGAGTCACCGTGACTTCCGCCGTCTGGCCGGTTCCCTGCCCGCGCTCGACCAGGGCGGCGCGGTGCTCAACTTGGGTAGCGCTGTGGTCCTACCGGAGGTCTTCCTCAAGGCGCTGACCGTCGCCCGCAACCTTCACCAGGGCGCGCCAACCCACTTCCTCGCCGCCGATTTCGACATGCAGCGCCACTACCGGCCGCGGGTGAACGTCGTCCAGCGGCCCACCCGCGCCGGCGGCGAGGGCTATCTGCTCACCGGCCACCACGAGCTGATGCTTCCCCTGCTGGTCTGGGGGGTGCTGCAGGAGCTGGGGAGCTGAGGAGAGTCGCCCGGTTCGGTTGACGCAAAAGTGTCATCCTGAGCGAAGCGAAGGAGCCGAAACGCCGACATGGCCTCCTTCGCTTCGCTCAGGATGACACTTCCGGTGCCAGCCGAACTTCGTGAATCCCACTAGGATCTCCCGCCCACCATTTCCCGCACCCGCGCCGCCGTGTCGGGCGCGAAGAACTTCAGGATCAGGTAGATCACGAACCCCACGAGGGCCAGCCAGAGAATCGTGCCGAGCAGGCCGAGCACCAGACCGAAGAGTCCGAACAACACCTTGACCAAGAAAATCGAGATCACCGCGAATACCGCGAATCCGAGGAAACTCCTGAGCATGGTAACTTCCTCCTGACGACGGGACAGCGCGCAGTACGCCCCTACGTTTCAAATAGTTTCATAGGAATATAAGTGACTCCTACCTACGATGTTATCGTGGTGGGTGGCGGGCCGGTAGGCGCCGCCTGCGCCCGGGAGCTGGCCCTCGCCGGGCGCCGCGTACTGGTGCTCGATCCCGAGGGCGAGAGCGGCCAGGGCTGGAAGGCGGCCGCCGGGATGCTGGCACCGCAGCTGGAAGCCCAGCCGGAGGATCCGCTGCTGGAGCTGGGGCTGGCGGCACGGGAGCACTACGGGCCGCTCGCGGAGCTGCTCCGGGAGACCACCGGCACCGACATCGGGCTGTGGCGCGAGGGCATCGCCTGGGTCGCGGCGGACGAGGCCGAGGGAGGAGAGCTGAGGTCGAAGGTCGCCTGGCAGCGGCAGCAGGGGCACCTCGCCGACTGGCTCGATGCGGACGAGGTGAAGAGCCGGTGGCCGTGGCTCGGACCCACCTGTGGCGCGCTCTGGGCCCCGCACGAGGGTGCGCTCGAGCCGGAGCTACTCGTGTCCGCATTGCGAGCGGACGCTGTCCGGCTCGGCGCCGTCATGGAGCAGGACGCGGTGACGGCGATCGAATCGCGGGGCGACCGGGTGGCCGGCGTCGTGGGCCGCCGGGGTCGCTATCTGGCCGGCGACGTGATCCTCGCGGCCGGCGCGTGGTCGGGGACGATCGGCGGCGTGCCCCGGCCCATCGCCGTGGCACCGGTGCGGGGGCAGATGGCGGCCTTTCCCTGGCCCGCGGGCGCCCGGCGCGCGATCGTCTACGGCCGCGACGGCTATCTCGTCGCGCGCGGTGAGGAGGCGATCGCGGGCTCGACCATGGAGTACGCCGGCTTCCATCCCGAGGTCACCTCGGCGGGGCTGGCGCGCATCTTCGCCGCGGTCACCGCGCTCTGCCCCAGGCTCACCAGCGCCGAAGTCCGCCGCACCTGGGCCGGGCTCCGGCCGGTGACGCCGGACGGCCTGCCGATCATCGGCGCGGAGCCGCGGCTGCAAGGACTCTGGTACGCCACCGGACATGGCCGCAACGGCATTCTCCTCGCCGGCCTGACCGGACTGCTCATCAAGCAATTGGTGGGCGGAGAGCCCGCGGCGGAGGACCTGGCTCCCTTCTCGCCCGATCGCTTCTGGAAGTGGTGAGGTCGGCGG
>CAYPAE010000227.1:0-4564 GCA_964408595.1 uncultured Gemmatimonadaceae bacterium
TCGAAATGTCATGTCATCCTGAGCGAAGCGAGGGAGCCGAGGCGACGCCATGCCTCCTTCGCTTCGCTCAGGATGACATGCGCTGCTCCCGAGCAAAACCCCGGCGTACCCTCAGTCATCCTGATAGTACTCGATCCCCAGGTGGGTGATCTGCTCCTCGCCCATCAGATACCGCAGCGTGTTCTTCAGCTTGGTCTGCTGGATGAAGAGGTCGTGCTCGGGATAGAGGCCCGGGGCCACCTGCGGGCTCTTGAAGTAGAAGGAGAGCCACTCCTGGATGCCGCTGAGCCCGGCCCGCTGCGCCAGGTCGAAGAAGAGGGCCAGGTCGAGCACCAGCGGAGCGGCGAGGATGGAGTCGCGACAGAGGAAATCGACCTTGATCTGCATCGGGTAGCCGAGCCACCCGAAGATGTCGATGTTGTCCCACCCCTCCTTGTTGTCGCCGCGGGGCGGATAGTAGTTGATCCGCACCTTGTGGAAGATGTTGCCGTACAACTCCGGATAGAGCGCCGGCTGGAGGATGTATTCCAGCACGCCGAGCTTGGACTCCTCCTTGGTCTTGAAGCTCTCGGGGTCGTCGAGGACCTCGCCGTCCCGGTTGCCCAGGATGTTGGTCGAGTACCAGCCGGCGACGCCCAGCATCCGCGCCTTGAACATCGGCGAGAGCACCGTCTTCACCATCGTCTGGCCGGTCTTGAAGTCCTTGCCGCCGATGGCGATGCCGCGATCCTTGGCGAGCCGCTCCATCGCCGGGAAGTCGCAGGTGAGGTTGGGCGCCCCGTTGGCGAAGGGGACCCCCTCCATGAGCGCCGCCCAGGCGTACAGCATCGAAGGGGCGATCGAGGGATCGCCCGCGTCCATCGCCCGCTCGAACGCCTCGAGAGTCCAGTGCGCCGGACCGGGGCTGATGAAGATCTCGGTGGAGGCGCACCAGACCATCACCAGGCGGCTACACCCGTACCTGGTCTTGAAGTCGCGGATGTCCTTCCGGAGCGCTTCGGCCAGCTCCCGCTTGCTCTTCCCCGGCTTGACGTTCTTGCCCTCGAGTCGCTTGACGTACTGCTGGTCGAACACCGCGGGCATCGGCTTGAGCGCCTTGAGAAAGTCGGCAATCGGCTCCAGGTGCTCGTGCCGGTCGAGGACGCCCGCCTTGATGGCGGCGGTGTACCCGTCGTCCGGCAGCGGATCCCAGGCCCCGAAGACCAGGTCGTCGAGCGCGGCGAGCGGAACGAAGTCGCGGATCAGGGGCGCCCGTCCCTCGGTGCGCCTGCCGAGCCGGATCGTGCCCATCTGGGTGAGCGAGCCGATCGGCCTGCCGCCGCCGCGGCGCACGTTCTCCACGCCCGCGATGAAGGTGGTCGCCACCGCGCCGAGGCCGACGCACAGCACCCCGAGCTTCCCGTCCGCCGGCGCGATCCGCCGGGTTGCCTGTCCAGCCACTGCTAACGTCCTTTCGCGAGAGGATCGAGCGCCGCCGCGCGCTCGAGTGGCCGCGGCCGGGGCTCTTCGACCCCGTTCGCGGCGCGATAGACATAGGCGAAGCGCTGGATCACCGTGATGATCGATGCCACGGCGAGCAGCGCCACGAGTCCCTCCAGGAGCAGCGCCCTGGGGCCGGCTCCCGCCACCAACGAGGCCACACCCAGCCCCAGGATCCGCTCGGCCCGCTGGGCGATGCCGACCTTGCAGTCGAGGCCCAAGCCCTCCGCGCGGGCCCGGGCATACGAAACCAGGAGCGAGCTGAGAATGGCCACCATGCAGGCGATGACCGCTGGGGTGCGGTAGGCGACGTCGGGTGCGGTCAGGAGGAAGGCCCCGATGCCGATGAAGGTGGCGCCGTCGCCGACCCGGTCGAGCGTGGAGTCGTAGAAGGCGCCGAAGCGGGTGACCATGGCCCCCGCACGGGCCACCTGCCCGTCCAGGGTGTCGGCAACTCCGCTCAGCAACAGGAGCGCGCCGCCCAACCGGATGTGCCCGAGCCCAAACGCCAGCGCCGAGACGAGCACGAGGCCGGTCCCGATGGTGGTGATGGTGTTCGGCCGCACGCCGGCTCGAGTCAGCCGTACCACCAGCGGGTTCACCGCCGCGTAGAACGGCTTCTCCAGTGCTCCCAGGAGCTTCACGCTCGTCTCGACCCTCGGCCAAAGCCTTAAGGAATCACACCCCGGCCCTCGACCCAATGCCGGGGCAAAGGATAACCGGCAGAACCGGTTAGGGCAATTATGGAAACCGGCAGCCTCGGCCTATTCCGGGTACAGCAGCACCACCTTCCGTCGCTCCAGAAACGCCCGCCGTGCCGGCTCCCAGCTCCGGACGATCGCGCCGGGATCGGTCCCCGCATCGATCGCCGTCCGGAGCGACGTGGTTCCCGCCAGGCGGTCGAAGTGCTTGGGGATCCAGCCGAACTCCCGGGGATGCCGGCTGCGAATCGCCGCGAGGAGGTGGACCGCGGTGGCCGTAGGGTCGTAGGCCGCACGGTCGATGACCTCCAGCCGGATCCCCGCGACCAGCGTGTCGGCGTATTTCCCGTCCCCCGGACGCCGAGGGGTGAAGGCGACGCCGTGCGCCCGCACCCCCGGCAGGCCGGCCCGCCGCATCGCGCCGAGGACCGCGGCGGTGTCCAGCCACGGCGCCCCGATCTGCTCGAACGGCGCGTCGGAGCCCCGCCCCACCGACAGGTTGGTGCCCTCGAACAGGCAGAGGCCCGGATAATGGAAGAGGCTCTCGATGGTGCGCAGGTTCGGGCTCGGGGGGATGAACGGCAGGCCGGTCTGGTCGAACGTGATGCTTCGCCGCCACCCGGCCGCGGGCACCACGATGAGGTTCCCTGGGATGTTCAGGTCGGTGCGCGCAAGCCGCGCCTGCTCCCCCAGCGTGAGGCCGTGGCGCATCGGCACGGCAAGCCGCCCGACCGCGGTAATGTGGGCCTCCTCGAGCACGTTCCCCTGCACCGCCCCGCCGATGGGGTTGGGACGGTCGAGCACCACCACGGGAATCCCTTTCGGCCCCGCGGCCTTCATGACATCCACGGTGGTGCTGAGATAGGTGTAGTACCGGGCCCCCGCATCCTGCAGATCGACCAGCAGCACATCGATCCCGGCGAGCATCTCGTCGGTGGGGGCGGAAGTCCTGCCGTAAAGACTATAGATTGGAAGCCCAGTGGCCGAATCGACCGACGACGCGACGGCGGCGCCGGGGTCGGCCGCACCGCGGAATCCGTGCTCGGGGCTGAACAGCGCCACCAGCCGGACTCCAGCCGCCCGCAAACGCACCACGTCGCTGACACCGCTCGCGTCCACGCCCGACTGGTTGGTCACCAGGCCGACCCGCCGGTCGCGGACCAGGCCTGCGCTGTCCGTGAGCAGGACCTCGATGCCGGGCCGTACCGCGCCGGCATCGGCCGGCGCGGCCGACGGACCCGGCGCCGCGCACCCGACCGACCAGCCCAGCATTCCCAGCAGCAGGAAATGAGACCTGTGCACGCCAAGCTCCTCACGCTCGTGACGGTATCGCTCTGCGCCTGCGGTGGTGGCCCGGCGGTCCCCGCGCCGATGCCTCACCCCGAGCCGTTCCGGCCCGACGTCCGCGTCGTGCCCGACGTGGACTATCTCCTCGGTGCCCTGTCGGTCCGCGACAAGATCGCGCAGCTGGTCGTGCCGTGGATTCCCGGCACGTACGCGGCCTACGATGCGGAGGCGTTCGCCCGGATGGAGATGTGGGTGGACTCGCTCCACGTCGGCGGTCTCATCGTCTCGGTGGGATCCCCGCTCGACATCGCCGCCAAGCTGAACCGGTTGCAGGAGCGCTCGGCGCTGCCGCTGCTGATCGCATCCGATCTCGAGGGAGGCACCAGCATCCGGTTCAACGGCGGGACGCCGCTCCCACCCAATATGGGCGTGGCCGCGACGGGGAGCGACAGCGCGGCATACGAGATGGGACGCATCACGGCGCTGGAGGGACGCGCGGTGGGGGTGCATCTCGCGTTCGCCCCGGTCGCGGACGTCAACAACAACCCCGACAACCCGATCATCAACACCCGGTCGTTCGGGGAGGACCCGGCCGCCGTCGGGCGGATGGTCGCCGCCGAGATCCGCGGCCTCCAGGACAACGGGATGCTGGCGACCGCGAAGCACTTCCCGGGGCATGGCGACACCGGCACCGATTCGCATCTCGCGCTGCCGGTGATCGCATCGGACTGGTCACGGCTCGATTCGGTGGAGCTGGTGCCCTTCCGGAGCGCGATCGCGGCCGGAGTGAAGGTGGTGATGTCGGCGCACATCGCGCTGCCGGCGATCGACCCCGGCGAGCTGCGCCCGGGCACGGTGGCGCCCAACGTCCTCACCGGCATCCTGCGCGACTCGCTCGCCTTCGACGGGCTGGTGGTGACCGACGCGCTCGACATGGGCGGCGTCACCAGCGCGTACGGCGCGGACGCCTCGGTCCGCGCCTTTCTCGCCGGCGCCGATCTGCTGCTCCAGCCGGCCGATCCCGCCGCGGCGATCGACGCGATGGAGGCGGCCGTTGCGCGCGGGGAGATCACGGCGGATCGGCTCGATGCCTCGCT
>CAYPAE010000228.1:0-626 GCA_964408595.1 uncultured Gemmatimonadaceae bacterium
CGAGCTGACGAGGGGCTCAACACCTCTGCCACGAGGAGCAGGTCCTTGATGCGGCTCCAATCGAGTGTCCGCGCCTGCTCCAGAGGCGCCACGAATACGTCGGGCTGAACCAGGGTGTCCGGCCCCCAGGAGATATCGGCTGGGGCGAGAAGGGCATGTCCCACCGGCTCGGCTTCGAGATAACGGGTCAGGGCGATCAGCAGCCGGCCGACAACTTCCTGGTGCAAGAGCCGGGGCGCCGGCGTCACCAGGAACTCCCCGTGGACGACCTCGTAACGGTTGCCGTCCTCGGGGAGTGCGCGGACTTGGTCTGCGGTGTAGTAGATGGGGGCCGCCATGCCCATACGATGGGCTCCTCGGCTGGGGGATGGCAAGGGATAGCCATCCCATACCGTGCGCAGGGTTCGCTATCACACGATAATCCTGATCGCGCCGTGCGGTCCCTGACCGTCGACAGCGCCCGAGTCGAGTGATCCTCGAGGTTCGCGTCGGGAGAATTGCGATGCCGAGAAGAGCGTCCGCTGCTTCCCGACCGAGAAGGTGGGGCCCGGCTGGATCTCGGCCGACACCATCTCGCTCCTGCCGTTGATGTAGAGTAGCTCCCGGCCGGCGCGGCCGGTCATGCG
>CAYPAE010000228.1:636-4524 GCA_964408595.1 uncultured Gemmatimonadaceae bacterium
TCGCTTACCTGGACGCGGCATGGATCGCTCAGGAGCAGGAGAACCGGCGCTTGGTCTGGGAGCTGGGCCACCGTGCCGAGATGCTGGCCGAATCGCCACTCCTGGGCGCGTCCGACCGCGCCGCGATCCTTCAGCGGATCAGCCGGGTGCTGGAGCCCATGCGGCTGGCGATGCGGAAGGCGCCGTAGACGTCAAAGGCAATCGCACATCCTCTGGCATTCGACTTGCCACTCGCAGCCGGATCGAACCACCTTCATGGTCCAAATGAACGGACGGCCGGGCACTTACCCCCCGGCCGTCCGGGCCCACGCGCGGTGACAGCGTCGAGCACGCAACAGGAGCCAGGGCAGTTCTGATGGGTGGGTCCTACAGGCAGTGCATCGATTGCGGCAAACGGGCCTTGAGCATCGCCACCCGCTGCCCGGGGTGCGGCCGCGAGTTCCTAGCCCCGGCAGTCCCGGAGGGCGCCCCGGCCTGGGGGCTGGGCCGCTTCCTCTCGCCAAGAGTGGCGGCGGGGGTACTCGTCGCCGCGGCGGTCCTGACAGCGGCCGAACTCGGTCTGGCCGGCCGGCACCTGGAACAGCAATCCTCCTACGTGGCGGCGGACTCCATCGCGACCTCCTCCGAGGTGGCGTACGCAGCCGCCGCGCTGCCGGCCGAGAGCGCGGGTGAGCTTCTCGTCGCGGATACCTGGACCAATGTGCGCAGGTCGCGGAGCAAGAGCGCCGACCTCGAGGCCGTGCTCACGCCGGGCGACACCGTCTTCGCGGACTCACTCGAGCGGGGTTGGTACCGCGTGGCGCTGGAGGGAGAGGTGCTCGGTTACGTCCATCGCACGACGCTCACGCCGCCGGGGGTGCGGAGGGAACGGCCGGTGGTGAGGGAGGGTCGCCCGGGTACCTGAGGCTGACGCCGACCACGGTCCAGTGTCTCCCCTCACTTCCCCCTCAGCCCTTCCAGCCAGTTCTCCGCCACGATCAGCTCGCTTTGCTGCGTCGCCTCCCCCTCGCGCACCATCAGGAACCGCTTGTCGTCCGGGCTCAGCGAGTAGGACGGCACCGGACCGGGGCGAGCGAATTCCGAGGCCGGGAAAAGGATCCGCTGCTTCCCTACCGAGAAGGTGGCGCCCGACTGGATCTCCGCCGACACCATCTCGCCCCTGCCGTTGAGATAGAGCAGCTCCCGGCCGGTCCTCGCCCACGCCGGCTCCCTGCCGCCCGCCGTGGAGACCTGCCACTTGGCCGTCGCGGTCTGGGGGAACGGTCGCACGTACACCTCGGCCGCGCCCGATTCGTTGGAGGCGTACGCCAGCCAGCGGCCGTCCGGCGACAGCGCGGGGAAGTTCTCCGCGGCCGGCGAAGCGACCAGCGGGACGAGGGTCGTGTCCCCGCCTTCGAGGCCCACGACGTCGGTGCTCCCCGCCCCGATCGGGGCGGTCCGGAGGAGGAGCCACCGGCCGTCGCGCGAGGCCACGATCTGGCCGAAGTCCACCTTGGAGGAGGCCATCAGCAGGCGCGCGACCCCGGTCCCGTCCGCCCGGTGGGCGTAGGCCGTCCCCACCCCGGCGCCCGAGCGGTCGCTGACGTAGAGGACCTCGCGGCCGTCGGCCGACCAGGAGGGACGCACGCTCGAGGTGTCCCCGAAGGTGATCCGGGAGAAGGGGCCCTCCGGGAGCCGCTTGACCCAGATGTCGCGCCGACCCTCCCGCGACAGGCCCACGGCCACCGCCTTTCCGTCGGGAGACAGGCTGGCCGTTTCGATGACGCCCTGAGGGTCCCACCCGGGATCCGCCGGGCTCACCCCGCCGTCGCGGCTCACCCAGACCGCGCGCCGGGAGCCGAGCGTGCCGCCGGTGGTGTAGGCCAGGGTGCCGTTACCGGCGAGCGCCAGGTCGACGTTGAAGCCGCCGTTCCGCACCCCGACCCCTTCGATCAGGGCGATCGGCGAGCCGGTGAGCTCCAGCTTCTTCGGGTCGAAGGGGATGGCGATCAGCTTGCCGTCGGCGGTGACGACCAGGAGATGCCCGGTCGGGGCGTACAGGGCGTAGACGCCCCGGACCAGCGAGCGGGCCTCCCCGCGCGGCAGGGGCGAGGCCATGATCTCGAAGTCGGCCGGCCCCTGGCCGACGTGGCGGAGCCGGAAGAGCACCCCGGTGGCACCGGGGAGGACGTGGACCCACTCGGTCGCGATCTCCTTCCGGTCCGGTTTGATGGTGTACACCGGCTCGATCTCCCCGCCGGTGGCGCGCATTCGGGCGACGCCCGAGTCCACCTCGAAGTAGATGTACCCGTCGTCGCCCCAGTCGCCGGAGGTGGTATTGGCCTTATCGGTCAGCGTCACGGTCGGCGCGCCCGCGAGCGACGCGATGCGCACCGCCGTCCCATCCTTGAGGAACCCGATCCGCTTGCCGTCGGGGGAGAAGAACGGGCTGGTCCCGCCCTCGGTGCCCGCGATCGGGGTGGCGTCGAGCTGCTCGAGCGGCCGGAGCCAGAGGCGGTTCCCGCCGTCGGCGGGCCCGCTGTACACCAGCGCGCGGCCGTCGGGCGACAGGGCGACCCGCGCGCCGCCGGTCGCGAGCGGCGGCTGCAGCGTCTGGTTCCGCCGGAGCGCGAGGCTGAACTGGGTCAGGAGCGGGGCCGGGCCGGGCCGGACCCAGTCCCAAAGCGCCGCGACGGTGGCGACGGCGAGCGCCGCGCCGAGCGCCGGCACGAGCACGCCGGGCCGGCGGCGTCCCGCCGCGCGGGACACTGCGGGGGAGCCTTCCGCGGCCGGGAGCGACACGGCGGAGGTGTACGACTTGTCTTTGAGCGCGTCGGCGAACTCGGCGGCCGTCACGAACCGGTCGGCGGGTAGCTTCTCGAGCGCGGTGAGCACCGCCGCTTCCACATGCCGGGGGATCGTGTGCCGCTGGGTCGTGAGCGGCCGCGGGCTCTCGGTGAGCACCCGCGCCACCACCGCCTGGGCCGTGGCGCCGGTGAAGGGCGGCTCGCCGGTGAGCATCTCGTAGAGCACGGCGCCCAGCGCGTACACGTCCGAGCGCGCGGTGATCTCGCGCTCGCCCATCGCCTGCTCGGGGCTCATGTAGTGCGGCGTGCCCAGCGACATGCCGGTCTCGGTCATCCGGGCGCCGCTGGCCTTGCTGGCGGCGAGCGCGATGCCGAAGTCCGCCACCAGCGCGGAGCCGTCATGCAGGAGGATGTTCTCGGGCTTGATGTCCCGGTGGACCACGCCCTGACGATGGGCGTAGTCGAGCGCCGAGGCCACCTCGAGGGTGATCCGGACCGCGTCGGCGACGGGAAGTTGCCGCTCATGGCTCATCCGGTCGCGCAGCGTCTCGCCCTTCACGAACGGCATGACGTAGAACAGGTAGCCGTCCGCCTCGCCGGAGTCGAACAGCGGGAGGATGTGCGGGTGCTGGAGGTTGGCGGTGAGCTTGATCTCGGCGAGGAAACGCTCGGCCCCGATCACCGCCGCCAGCTCGGGGCGCAGCACCTTGAGCGCCACCCGCCGGTCGTGGCGGACGTCCTCCGCCAGGTAGACGGTGGCCATACCGCCGGCGCCGACCTCGCGCTCGATCCGGTAGCGGTCGGACAGGGCGGACTGGAGCCGGCCGAGGAGTTCGGGCATGAGTGGGTTGGTTAGGGGTGCTGGAAGATGCTGCGCGGGGGCTGGCGCGGCTAGGTGGCGCTGCCGTGGAACGCCTTACTCGGCTCAGGTGCTAACGGGCCGGCGGGCCTCCTCATAGAGCGTGTCGGGATCCACGTCCGCGCCGTTCGGCCACACGATTGTGCCCGCCTCATGGTCCACGAAGACCTGAGCGAAGAGGGCGGGGTCTCGGAGCGGCGCGAAAATCCCGGCGTCCTTCTCGAGGACCCACCGAGCGCAATC
>CAYPAE010000229.1:0-4491 GCA_964408595.1 uncultured Gemmatimonadaceae bacterium
CTGCTCCCTCCCGCCTGAGCCGCCGGAGGTCAATGTCACCCTCGCCTGCGCCCACGCGTGGCTCGATGTATGCGGTTCCCGACTTGACCGCCAGCGATCCGCCCAAGTCGCCCACGAGCACCGCGACCGCTTGGCTCACGACACCGGCCACGGTGCCGACGGCGAGCAGCAACTTGGCCGCGAGCGCGAGCGCGACGCGGAGACTAGCCCCGAGTCCGCGCGAGCCGGAGTGCATTCAGCGTGACCGCCAGCGAGCCACCCATGTCGCCCACCAGGACGGCCACTGCCAGACTCACGACACCGAGCACCGCGCCGACCGCGAGCACCAGCTTGGCGGTCAGCGCCAGCGCGATGTTGAACCGAATGGTGTGCCTGGCCCGGCGCGCCAGTAGCACGGCGTAAGGCAGCTTGGTCAGGTCGTCGCCCATCAGGGCCACGTCCGCGGTCTCGATCGCGGCGGGCGAGCCCGCCGCGCCCATGGCCACCCCGACGGTGGCCTCGGCGAGCGCCGGGGCGTCGTTCACGCCGTCCCCCACCATCGCGACCGCCCCGTAGCGCGCCCGGAGCTCGCGCATCGCGTCTACCTTCTCGGCCGGCAGCAGACGCCACTGCACGGCATCCACCCCGGTCGCTCGCGCGATCGCCTGGGCCGCCGGCGCCGCGTCTCCGGTCAACATCACGATCGGACGGATGCCGAGTCGGTGGAGCCGTGCGACCACCGCCGCCGCGGTGGGACGCACCTCCTCACGCAGCACGATCACAGCGCCGCCTCGGTCGTCCGCGGTCACGAAGATGCGGACGGTGCCGGCGGCGGCCGTCCCCCAGCCGCCGGCTGCCTCGCCGCCGACTATCTCCTCGGTCCCGATCGCGAGTTCGATTCCGTTGGCGCGACCGCGGACCCCCCGGCCGGGTTCCGCCCGGAAGCCCGTAACGGGGATGTCACCATCGCCACGGACCCCCCGGGCCTCCCCGAATCGGACGATCGCCTCTGCGATGGGGTGTTCCGACCGACGCTCCAGCGCTACGACGGCTTGGAGGAGCCCGCGCGAATCTGCCGCATCGGCCTGAAAGTCGACCACCTCGAGCCGTCCGGTCGTAAGGGTTCCCGTCTTGTCGAATGCCAGCGCGCGCACCGCCCCGAGTGCCTCGAGATGCTCGCCTCCTTTGATCAGCACGCCGTTGCGGGCGGCGCTGGTCAGACCACTCACCACGGTCACCGGCGTGGCGATCACCAGCGCGCAGGGACAGGCGATCACGAGAAGCGTGATGCCGCGCAGGAACCACTCCACCGGAGCGCCATACCCGAGGAGCGGCGGGACGGCGTTCACCAGCACGGCCAGCGCCGTCACGACCGGCGTATACACCCGGGCGAAGCGCCTGACGAACACCTCCACCGGCGCGCGATGCGCCTCCGCCTGCCGGACCAGTTCCACGATGCGCGCCAGCGTGCTGTGGGCGGCGTCGGCGGTGACGGTGACGTCGAGCGACCCCTCGATGTTCATCGTCCCGCCGTACACTGGGTCGCCCGCACCCTTGGGCCTGGGGAGCGACTCTCCCGTGATGGTCGCCTCGTTCACGGCCGAGGCGCCTTCAACCACCCGCCCGTCCACCGGGATGCGATCGCCGGGCCGGATCCGGATGCGGTCACCGATCGCGAGCAGCTCCACTGCCACCGTTTCGGTGGTGCCGTCCGGCCGCAGCCGCTCGGCCGTGTCCGGCGCGAGCTCCAGGAGGCGGGCGATGGATCGGCGCCCGCGATCGACCGAGTAACGCTCCAACAGCTCGGCCAGGGAGAAGAGAAAGGCCAGCGTCGCCGCTTCGAACGCTTCCCCCACGAGGAGGGCCGCGATCATGGCCGCCGACATCAGGAAGTTCATGTCGAGCCGCAGCGACCGCAGGGCGCGGACGCCGGCTCCCAGGAAGTTGGCCCCGCCGCACGCCGCCGCGGCGGTATACAACAAGCCGGCGGTGTCCAGGCGGATGGCCAGCCAGCCGGTCTGGTCCGGAGCGTCGGACCACCGGCTGACCAGGACGCCGGCCGTCCAGAAGAGGCCGGCGACGTAGGTGCGGCGCGCGAAAAGTGTTCGCCAAGGCGAAGGGGGGCTCACCCCGGACGCTCAGATCGCACCCGGACCCTCGTCCAGAGTCCGGACGCGGACCGCGCGAGTGAGTGGCCAGAGAAACACCTTTCCGTCGCCCCGCCTGCCGGTGCGCGCGGCCTGCGCGATCGCTTCGACCACCCGATCGGCCGTCGCCCGCCCGGAGACCGCGACGTCCACTCGGATTTTCCCGGTGTAGTCGATGAGCCCCGCGTCCTTGGTCCTAGGTCCCTCCAGGCCGGCATCCGGGTCCTGATCGGGCGCGAGCTTGCCGTGACCGTATCCCCGGCAGTCGGACACGGTCATGCCCCCGAAGCCGGGCACCTCCTGCAAGGCGAAGCTGACCGCGTCGAGCTTGAACGGCTGAATCACCGCCTGGATCATCCAAAGATCGTCGTCCATTCCATCTCCCGGTCAGTACTCCACCTGTGGACCCTCGAACCAGCCGTACAGTGCAGGCAGCAGGAGCAAGGTCAAGGCCGTGGAGGTGAGCAGACCGCCCACCACGACCGCGGCGAGCGGCCGTTGCACCTCGGAGCCCGCCCCGCTCGATAAGAGCAGGGGCACCAGCCCAAGGATGGCCACCGTCGCCGTCATCAGCACCGGCCGAAGCCGGAGGACGGTGCCCTGGTAGACCGCCTCGTTCAGGCCCAGCCCTTCGCGCCGCAACGAATTGATGTAGCTGACCAGCACCACGCCATTGAGGACCGCGACGCCGAACAGCGCGATGAACCCTACCGACGCGGGTACGGACAGGTACTGCCGTGAGATCAACAGCCCCAGGATCCCGCCGATCAGGGCGAATGGAACGTTCAGGATGATCAGCGCTGCCTGCCGCAGCGAGTTGAAGCTCCCGAAGAGGAGCAGATAGATGAGCCCGATCGTGATCGGCACGATCACGGCGAGCCGCTTCATCGCCCGCTGCTGGTTCTCGAACTGCCCGCCCCAGGTGACGAAGTATCCCGGCGGGAGCTTCACGCCGGCGGCGATCGCCTGCTGGGCGTCGGCCACGAAGCCACCCATGTCCCTGCCTCTGACGTTGAGCTGAACTACGATGCGGCGGTGTCCGTTGTCGTGGCTGATCTGCTTCGGCCCGGTGAGCGTGCGGATGTCGGCGAGCTGCGACAGCGGCACCCGGGCGGCGTCGTTCGGGGCCGGGATGAGCAGGCTCCCGATCGCCGCGGGCTCGCTCCGGAACGCTCCCTGCAATCGGACGTTGATGTCGAAGCGGCGCACTCCCTCGAACACCTGGCCCACGTTTTCTCCCCCGACGGCGGTCTCGATCGCCTCCTGCACGTCGTCAACGTTGATGCCATAGCGGGCGATGGCCGGCCGATCGACCCGGATCTGGAGCTGCGGCTGGCCGGTGACCTGCTCGACCTGCACGTCCTCGGCTCCGGGAATGCCTGAGACCACGCGCTCGATGTCCGCGGCCCTGGCCACCAGCTCGTCGAGGTCGTCACCGAAGAGCTGGATGGCGAGCTGCGCCTTCACGCCGCTCAACAGCTCGTCCACCCGGAGCGCGATCGGTTGGGAGAAGTTCCAGGCGACCCCGGGGATCTTGGAGAGAGTGGCCTCCATCGCCTCCACCAGCGCCGGCTTGTCCTGCCCGCTCTTCCAGTCCTGGGGCGGATGCAGCGTGACGGTGGTCTCGAGGTTGTTGACCGGTTCGGGGTCGCCGCCCAGCTCGGCCCGCCCGATCTTGGACACCACGTCGATCACCTCCGGGTAGGTCTTGAGCAGGCGCTCCATCTGTCCCGCGGTGCGGATCCCCTCGTCCAGCCCGGCCGAGGGGGCGAGGGTGCCCCGAATCATGATCGAGCCCTCCTCGAGCTGTGGCACGAATTCGGTCCCGAGGAAGGGAACCACTGCCAGGCTTACGCCGAGCGCGGCCAGCGCTCCGAGAAGCAGCTTCTTTCGGTTCTCGAGTGACCAGCGCAGCAGCGGCAGGTAGGGGCGCTTGATCACCCGCATGATCCAGGTGTCCTCCTCGCGACCGCCCTTGAGGAAGAACGCGCACAACACCGGGATGACGGTCAGCGAGAAGATCAAGGAGCCGATCATGGCGAAGGAGATCGCGAACGCCATCGGCCGGAACATTTTGCCCTCGACTCCCTCGAGGGTGAACAGCGGGAGGAAGACGATGATGATGATCCCGATGGCGAATACGATGGGCCGGCCGACCTCTCTGGCCGACCTGAGCACCACGTGCAACGTCGATTCATGTGCGGCGCCTCTGGGGGGATCGTCCGTCCCACCCCCTGACCGACCCCACCCCGGGGCGCGTCGGTGGGCGTGTTCCGACAGATGGCGATAGACGTTCTCCACCATGACGACACCTCCATCCACCATCATTCCGATGGCGATGGCGAGGCCGCCGAGGCTCATCAGG
>CAYPAE010000230.1:0-4483 GCA_964408595.1 uncultured Gemmatimonadaceae bacterium
GCGCGGGAGGTTCCTGGAGATCGCGGTCGCGGGGGACCTCGCGCTGCGGCGCGAGGTCGAGGAGCTGCTTGCGAGCGCGGAGCGGGCGGACTCCACGGGGCGGCTGGAACGGATCGTCGCGGCGGCGTTCGACCTTCCGCGAGCGCCGGCCGGGAAGCCCCGTGCCGGGGACCGTTACGAGCTGCTGGAGAAGCTCGGCGGCGGAGGAATGGGAGTGGTGTACAAGGCGAACGACCGCCAGTCCGGCCAGGTCGTCGCGCTCAAGTTCCTGTCCGAGAGCCTGGCGGGAGACCCGGTGCTCAGGCGGCGGTTCCACCGGGAGGCTCAGGCAGCGGCCGCGCTCGACCACCGCAACATCGGCACGATCCACCGGGTGGAGGAGACCGAAGAGGGCCGGCTCTTCATCGTGATGCCCTACTACGATGGAGGGACGCTCAAGAACGCGATCGCCCAGGGGCCCTTGCCGGTCATCGAGGCAGTCGCGTGCGCGGCTCAAGTGGCCGACGGACTGGCCCACGCCCACGCCGCCGGGGTCATCCACCGCGACATCAAGCCCGCCAACCTCATGTTCGCCGGTGACGGCAGCATCAAGATCCTCGACTTCGGGATCGCCAAGATCGCCGGCGAGAAGCTCACCCGCACGGGTCTCGTGCTCGGCACTCTCGCCTACATGAGCCCGGAGCAGGCCGCGGGCGGGACCCTCGATCACCGGACCGACCTGTGGGCGCTGGGCGTGGTCTTCCACGAGATGCTCACCGGCCGGCCGCCGTTCTCCGCGCCTTCGATCGAGCTGCTCTTCCGGGCGGTGCGCCACGACGAGCCGCCGGCGGTCCGGTCGCTCCGGCCGGAGGTGCCGCCTGAGGTCGAGGCGGTCGTGAGCCGCCTGCTGCAGAAGCAGCCCGGCCGCCGCTACCCGGACGCCGCCGCGGTCGCGGCCGCCCTCCGGGGCTGACCCGGCCACCCGCGGCGGCGCAACCTTTCACCGGTTTCCGCCGTCCAACAGGGGTCGCCGCGTCTCCCGCCCAACGCCCAATGAGCGTCCAATGGATACCCTGCTTCAAGACCTCCGCTACAGCCTTCGCCGGCTGGCCAAGAGCCCGGCTTTCACCGCCATCGTCGTCCTGACCCTCGCGCTCGGCATCGGGGCCAACACCGCGATCTTCAGCGCGGTCAACGCGGTGCTGCTCCGTCCGCTGCCCTATAACGAGCCGCACCGGCTGGTCACCATCGAGCACCTCTATCCGTCGCTCGACGGGTTGGAGGCGCCGGTGTCGGTGCCCGGGTTCCTCGACTACGAGAAGAAGGGCCGGTCGTTCGAGTCCATGGCGGTGCAGTCCTCCTGGCAGGCGAACCTCACCGGCGTCGGCGACCCGGTCCGGCTGCGGGGACAGCGGGTCACGGGAAAGTGGTTCGCGACGCTTCAGGTACCGGCCCTGATGGGCCGGACGCTCCAGCCCGGCGAGGACGCGGCCGGGCGGGAGCACGTCGCGGTACTGAGCTTCGAGGCGTGGCAGCGGATCTTTGGAGCGGACCCGAAGGTGGTCGGCCGCGGCCTCTCGCTCAACGGCGAGAGCTACGAGGTCGTGGGCGTGATGCCGAGGGGATTTCGCGACTTCTTCAACCGGGAGGCGGAAATCTGGGCTCCACTCGTCTTCCGGGCCGACCAGATGACCGACGAGAACCGCACCCACGAGTTTCTCAACCTCACGGCGCGGATGAGGCCCGGAGTGTCGGCCGAGCAAGCACAGGGTGAGATGCGGACGATCGCCGACCAACTGAAGCGACAGTATCCGGACGAGTACCCTCCGAGCTGGAGCCTTCTGGTCACCCCGCTGAGCATCCAGGCGACCGGCAATGTTCGCCCGGCGCTTCTCGTCCTGCTCGGTGCCGTCGGGTTCGTGTTGCTCATCGCCTGCGCCAACGTCGCCAACCTGCTCCTCGCGCGCGCCGCCGCCCGCTCCAAGGAGATCGCCGTTCGCACCGCGCTCGGCGCCACCCGTGAGCGCCTGCTCCGCCAGCTCCTCACCGAGAGCATCATCGTCTCGCTGGCCGGGGGTGCGGTCGGTCTGCTGCTCGCGTACGGCGGCGTCCGCACGCTGGCAGCGATGAACATCGGCAACCTGCCGAGGGCGGACGAGATCGGCATCGACGGTACCGTCACGATCTTCACCCTGGTCGTCTCGCTGCTGGCCGGGGTGCTCTTCGGGCTCGCGCCCGCCATCCATACCGCGACTCCGAACTTGCACGGCGCCCTCAAGGAGGGCGGCCGCGGCACCACCGCCGACCGCGGAAGCCACGCGCTGAGGCGGAGCCTCGTGGTCACCGAGGTAGCCTTGGCGCTCACGCTGCTCACCGGCGCCGGGCTCCTGCTGAAGAGCTTCGCCCGGCTCCAGGGCGTGGACCCCGGGTTCGACCCGTCCCACCTCCTCACCCTCAACATCTCGCTCCCGCAGACGAAATACGCCAACGACACGGTGCAGGTCGGGTTCTGGGACCGGGCGCTCCCCGCGATTGCCCGGGTGCCGGGTGTGACCGGCGTGGGCGCGACGACGATCATGCCGTTCAGCGGGAGCTGGGCCACCGGCAGCTTCGAGATCGAAGGGTATCAGTCGCCCGAGAACCAGCCCGGTCCGTGGGGCGACATCCGCTTCGTGAGCCCCGGATTCTTCGAGGCGCTCCGGATTCCGCTCGTCCGGGGGCGTTATCTCACGGATGAGGACCGGATGGACACCCGCCTGGTGGTCGTCATCGACCAGGAGTTCGTGCGCCGGTATTGGCCCAACGACGACCCGATAGGCAAGCGGTTCACCTTCGGTCCGCCCGACGGGGTGACCGACACGACCCAGAACGAGTGGATCGAAGTGGTCGGAGTGGTCGGCCACACCGCCCACGAAGGCCTCGACGCCGATCCGCGGCTGCAACTCTACCTCTCCTACCGGCAGGCGACCGAGCCGTACATGGCGGTCGCGGTGCGGACGGCGGGGCCTCCGGAGGGCTACGTCAACCTGGTGCGGGACGCGGTGCGGTCGGTGGACCCCGATCAGCCGATCTCGGCGGTCAGCAACATGGAGGAGCTGATGTCGAAGTCGGTGGGGCAGCGGCGGCTTTCGATGGTGCTGTTGAGCCTCTTCTCCGGCATCGCGCTGGTGCTCGCGTCAATCGGGATCTACGGCGTCATGAGCTACTCGGTGACCCAGCGCTCCCGTGAGCTGGGTGTGCGGATCGCGCTCGGCGCGGACCGGGGGGACGTGCTCCGGCTGGTGCTCCGCCAGGGAATGGGGCTCGCGTTGGTCGGGATCGGAATCGGCCTCGGTGCCGCGCTCGCCCTGACCCGGCTGATCGAAAGCCAGCTCTACGGCGTGGCCGCCACCGACCCCACCACCTTCGTTCTGGTGGCGGGCCTCCTCGCCACCACCGCCCTCCTGGCCAACCTCATCCCCGCCATCCGGGCGATGCGAATGGACCCGGCGGTGGTGCTCAGGGACGAGTGAGCCGTCTCCATGTTCAATTCCGGCAAGTACTTATGGTCGGGGGGTGGACGACAGGCACGGACTGGCGATCTTTCGGGGTCGAATCAACACCACCTTTGGAGGCGCCACCCGATGGCCACCCGTCTCGATAAGACGCTGAAGCGCGAGCTGGAAGTCGAAGGGAAGCTCTATACCGTCACGATCTCCCCTGAGGGCGTGAAGATCGTGCCCAAGGGCGCCCGCAAAGGCCCCGAGATCACCTGGCAGACGTTGCTCAGCGGCGACGCAGAGCTCCGGCGCGACCTGAACGTCTCGGTCGACGCGTACAGCGGGTAACCTGCTGCCCGGCGCCCGAAGGCTGGGCGCCCTGGTGGCGGCGGTTACCGCAGGGCTCACCCCCTCCGCCAGCGCGCGGGAGCCGACCGGATTCCTGAACCGCACGGTTACGGTGGATGGCGTGAGCCACCGCTACCAAGTGTACGTGCCCGCCGAATACTCGCGCGCCCGGCGGTGGCCGGTGATCCTGTTCCTGCACGGCTCGGGGGAGCGGGGCACCGACGGGCTGCTTCAGACCGCTGTCGGCCTCGGCGAAGGGATCCGCCGGCACGCCGGGCGCTGGCCCGCGATCGTGGTCTTTCCCCAGGCGCCGTTGGAGCATCGTTGGCACGGCAAGGTGGCGCACCTCGCCCTGGCGATACTCGACCGCACCCTCCAGGAGTTCAGCACCGACGCCGACCGCGTCTATCTCGTGGGGCTCTCCGCGGGCGGGAACGGCGCCTGGAACCTGGCCTACCGATATCCCGAACGCTTCGCCGCGCTGGTCGCGGTGTGCGGCTGGGTGATGCCCACGGCGGAGCGCCGCGAGGCGATCCTGCCGCCCGACACCGGTCCGCCCTACCGGGTGATCGCGGGGCGGATTCGCTCGCTCCCGACGTGGATCTGGCACGGCGACGCGGACGGCCTCGTTCCGGTCGAGGAATCCCGCCGCATGGCCGAGGCTCTGGGCGCCGCCG
>CAYPAE010000231.1:0-4461 GCA_964408595.1 uncultured Gemmatimonadaceae bacterium
TCCGCCGTCACCCGGATCCCCTCCGCGCGAGCGGCGTCGATCAGCTCGAGGGTCTCGGGTGCGGAGACGTGGACGACGTGTATCCGAAGCCCCGACTCGCGCGCCAGCCCGATCAGGAATCGCACCGCCTCCGTCTCCGCGGCGACCGGGCGGCCGGCGAGCCAGGTGGAGTAGGACCGCCGGTCTCCCGAGCTGCCGGCGGCGTGGTCCAGGGCCGCGGGCCACTCGGCGTGCACCATGAGCAGCGCGTCGAGCGCCGCCAGCGCCGGGGCCGCCTCACGGAGGCCGCCGGGCGACATCGGGGGAAATTCGTCCACGCCGGAGGGACAGAGGAAGCACTTGAACCCGAATACGCCCGCCGAATGCAGCGGCGCGAGCTCGGCGCCGTTGCCGGGAACCAGACCGGCGAGGAAGCCGGTGTCCACCGCGCAGCGGCCGAGCGCCGCGGCACGCTTGGCCTCGAGGGCTGCCACGCTGGTGGTGGGAGGAATGCTGTTGAGCGGCATGTCGAGCAGCGTGGTGACGCCGCCGGCCGCTGCCGCCCGGGTCGCGGTCGCGAATCCCTCCCAGTCGGTCCGGCCGGGCTCGTTCACGTGAACGTGGGTGTCCACCAGCCCGGGGAAGACGAGAGCATTCCCCGCATCGACCAGTTCCACGCCTGGGGTCACGTCCTCGAACCCGTTCACCCGGGCGATCTTGCCGCCCGCGATGTGGATCGCCGCCGCGTGGAGCCCGTCAGGGGTGGCGACCTGGGTGCCCCTTATGATGAGCGAGGGTTCGACTGTCATCTCGAGCCCAAGCCTTGAGCGCAGCGAAGAAACCGCGAGGGAGCTGAGGGGATCAAGTTCACACTGTAGCCGGCGAGCGAGGTCGGCGTCAATTTCTCGCGACCAGCTTCTGGAACCGCGGATTGGCTCGGAGCGGCGCCCAGCGGGGATCCACCCGCAGGAGGGGGCGCGAGATCAGGGAGGGAATCGACAGCAGATACTCTAGCCGATCGATCGCCTCGGATTGGCGCCCGGCGAGGGTGTAGATGAGCGCGAGCGTCGTGACCAGGTTAGGCCCGCGGTACGCCTCCCTAGAAACGGGGAGGAGCCGAACTGCGGCTTCGCCTTCGCGGACGGCATCGGCCTCACGGTGGAGGTAGGCGTAGGTGAGGCCGAGGCGGGTGTGAAAGTCGGCCTCCTCCGGTTGTGCGCGGGCCTGCGACTCCAAAACGGCGCGGGCCGAGTCCAGATAGGCAGTCTCTAGCGCGGGACGGCGCTCTTCTCGGTACAGCTCCGCCTTCAGGTGGTAGTACCCAATAGTGTCCCCGAACGCCGACAGGGAGATGCCCTCGACCGTGGGCCAGAGGGTTGGATCGGCGGTGAGGAGGAACGCGGGCGTCGCGGCAAAGTTGCTGATGTTACTCAGCCCGGCCACGACCCGCGCCAGCTTGATGAAATCCACCCTCTCCATGGCGTCTCGGATCAAGCTCCTCACCTCCACGATGCTGGCTCCCGAGGCGAGAAGGACTTCCGCTTTGCTCACGTATTGGATGGGCACGTCCGGCGCGATGCCGATGGCCTCGTCGAACGCGCGGAGCGCGTGGGGGTAATCGCGGATCAGCTGATACGTCTCGCCGAGGCTGAAGTGGGCGAGGTTGGACTTGGGGTCCAGCTCGACCGCCTTCATGAAGTTTGCCAGCGCATCGGTCCACCGGCCCTGCCGGCGCTGAACCGCGGCAGTGGCGAAGGCCAAGTCTCCATTATTCGGCTGGCGCTTCCGGGCGAGGCCGAACTCCTCGAGGGCACGCTCGTAGTCAAGCTTGCCCCAGTAGTAGTAAAAGCCCAGCGCGATGTGGGCGTCCGGCAGGTCGGGCTGGAGCCGGAGCGCCTCGTCCGCGGCGGCCTTAGCCCGCGCGAGCACGGCATCAGTCCGGTCGTAGAAGAACCAGAACTCGGCGGAATGTGCTCGAGACAGCCTCGCGTAGGCCTGGGCGAAACCGGAGTCCAACTCGAGCGCGCGCTGGTACATCTGAATGGCGATCCGGACATCCTCCCGCCCATAGCTGCGATTCACGTAGTCATTTCCACGGAGATAGAAGTCGTACGCCTGAAGGTTCCCAGTGGGCCGGGCTTCCACCGCCTGCCGGTCCGGTTCCTCGAGCGCCAGATCCATGGCGGCGATCACCTGCTGGGCGATGCTGGACTGCACCTGGAATACCTCGTCGAGGACCGCGTCGTAGCGCTCCGCCCAGAGATGCCGGTCGTCGGACACGCGGATGAGCTGCGGGGTCACCCGCACCCTGCTAGCACCCGCGGGTGACTTCTCCCAGCGGACACTTCCCTCCAGCACGTAGTCGACTCCGAGCTCGCGGCCGATCTGTCTGATGGTCTTGCTGGTGCTCTTATACTGGTCGGCGCTGGTCCGGGAGATGATCCCGAGACCGGAGACGCTGGCGAGCCGGCTGGTGATCTCTTCGGTGAGACCATCGGCGAAGTACCCGTCCGCAGGAGCGCCCAGGTTCTTGAACGGAAGGACGGCGAGCATCTTCGCACCTGCCCGTTCCCCGGGGCGATGGGCCCGCTGCCACAGCAGCATGCCCATGCTTGCGGTGACCAGAATACCGACTACGAAGGCGAGCCAGGAAGGCACGCCGAAGCGCCGGCGGCTTCGTGCGGCGCCCGCCGCGCCGGTGGCTGGTCCTCTCTCGACCGTGGATTCCGGCGAGGTCGCGGACCCGGGTCCGGTGCCCGGCGACGCAGCGGTTGCGGCGGGTGGCGCAAGGGCTTGGGCGAGCTGCGCGGGAGTTGAGAATCTGTCCGCCGGCAGCGGCGCAAGCGTCTTGCGCACGACCTGCTCGAGCCATTCCGGCACCGCCGGACGCAGCCGCCGCAGGCTGGGTACCTCGCCGGTGAGCCGCTTGGCCACGACGGACTGCACTGTCGGACCGCTGAAGGGCGGCTCGCCGGCGAGCATCTCGTAGAGTACGACGCCCAGACTGTAGACATCGGTCCGCCCGTCCAGCTCGCGCTCGCCGGTAGCCTGCTCGGGACTCATGTAGACCGGTGTGCCGACCACCACTCCGGTCTGGGTGAGCCGGTCGTCCGCGGCGGCGCCGAGCGCCCGCCCGATCCCGAAATCGGCGACGAGGCCCTGGCCGTCCACCAGCAGGATGTTCTCGGGCTTGATGTCGCGGTGGATGACCCCGTGGCGATGGGCGAAGTCGAGGGCGAAGGCGATCTCTCGGGTGAGGCGCAGTGCCTCGTCCACCGGGAGCTGGTGTTCCCGGACGAGCCGTTCCCGGAGGCTCTCGCCCTCGACATAGGGCATGGTGAACCACAGGCACCCGGCGGTTTCGCCGGAGTCGTGGACCGACAGGATGTGGGGATGCTGGAGGCTGGCGGCGAGCCGGATCTCGCGGAGGAACCGCTCAGGGCCGAGCGTGGCGGCCAGATCGGCGTGGAGCAGCTTGAACGCAACCGGCCGCTCGTGCCGGAGGTCCTGAGCCAGGTAGACGGTGGCCATGCCGCCGCGCCCCAGCTCGCGCTCGAGGCGGTACCGGTCGGCGAGAGCGGTTCGGAGACGCTCCTCGAGGTCGGACACCGAAGCACCTGGTAGCGGTCAACGAAGGATACGGCGCCGGGACCGGGTGAGCCAGATCCCGCGGGCTGCGACTGCGGACCATGCTCGCCGACCATGCCGACGTCGAGATCGTGAGCGAGTGCGAGGGTCGGTCATTCTACCATCATTGCGCTACGCGCCGCCGGCTCCCGGTGTGGTCTCGGCCCAGAACCGCCGGAGCAGATTGGCCGCGACGTCCCGCCGATAGGCCCCGGTCGATCGCAGGTCGTCGATCGGGCTGATGTCCGCATCCAGCCGGCGTGAGGCCTCGTCAATGTCTGCCCCCTCGGCCAGCGCTCGCTCGACGCCGGAGAGCCGGATGACCGTCGGCGCCACGCTCCCCAGCGCGATCCGGGGACGCGGGCCCCGCACGGCCGCCATCACCACCTTGGAGATTGCCTGCGCCGCCCGGGTGCCCACCTTGCGGAACCACTGGCGGCCCTCGATCGGTGGGATCTCGAAGGCCACGATCAGCTCGTCGGGCCGGCGAACGGTGGCCCGGTAGCCAGTGTAGAAATCCCCGAACGGCACCCGCCGCTCCGCGTCCACACTCCGCAGCACCACCACCGCCTCCGCCACCGCGAGCACCGGGAGCGTGTCACCGGCGGGGGAGCCGTTGGCGACGTTGCCGCCCAGCGTCCCGCGGTTCTGGATCTGCATCCCACCCACTTCGCGGGCCGCACTCGCCAGGATCGGCAGATGCCGGCGGACCAGCCGGGAGCGGATGAGCGAGGTATAGGTGGCGAGGGCGCCGATCCGGAGGGCGCCGTTCCGCAGGGTGATGCGGCGGAGCTGGTCCAGCGCCCAGAGGTTGAGGAAGCGGGTGGTGTTGAGGGTGCCGAAGTTCACGGCCAC
>CAYPAE010000232.1:0-1921 GCA_964408595.1 uncultured Gemmatimonadaceae bacterium
GGCTGCCGGCGCCGGGACGACAGGTGTGACACCGCCGCGGCCTCCGCGGCCGGCGCGATCTGCACCTATCCGCGCATGACGGACGGTCGCACCCGCCGGCGGGCGAGCCTCGGCGCATGCAGATCACCTTCTCGGGGTTGGACGGCTCGGGGAAGTCGACACTGATCCGAACCGTGCGCTCCGCCCTCGAGGCACAGGGCGCCGAAGTCGTCGTGTGCCACATGACATACGACGTTGGCCTGTTTGCCCTCGCGATCGGGATGCGCGACCTCGTCCGCCGGAAGGCCGGCGGGACCGTCGGCGAGCGGAGGCTCGCCATCGAGCCCGGACGCCTCGACTCGCGGTGGAGGCGGCTCCGCCACGCCATCGTGTGGAACAAGACGCTGCGCCGGATGATCTACCTCGGGGACCTAGTCATCTTTGCCGGGTACCGCCTCTACGCCGAGCGCCTGCGAGGCCGGCTGCTCATCATGGACCGGTATTCTACGACACGCTGGTGGATGTTGCCGGGCCGGGGAGCTGGCTTTGGGCCCGGGCTCTCGCCCGGATCACGCCGGCCCCGGATCTCGCGCTGCTGCTCGACACGGGTCCCGAGGAGGCGTTCGCGAGGAAGGGCGAGTATTCGGTGGACTACCTCGCCCGCCGGTGGGCGGCCTACCAGCGGGTGTTCGGCTGGGTCCGGTCGGCCGTGGTTCTCGACAACAGGGACCTTACCCGCGCTGCCGGCGAGATCACGCGGCTGGTCGCCGAGCGCGGCCTGCCGATTGCTGTAGCCGTGTAGGGGGAACCGTCCACGCAGACCGGGGGGAGATGACCGTGGAGCCGCCGATCCGGGTCTTGATGATCACCAGCGCGTGGCCGCATCGCGGGTGCGAGTCCACCACGCACTTCATCGAGCGCCAGGCCACCTTCCTGAAGGCGGCCGGCGTGGACCTGGACGTCTATCACTTCCGCGGATTGGGCCGCCCCTGGCGGTATCCCGGCGCCTGGGTGGGCGCGCGGCGCCGGCTGTGGAAGAAGGACTACGATCTGGTCCACGCCCAGTTCGGCCAGAGCGGCCTGATGAACCTACCCAAGCGGGTGCCGATGGTGGTGACGTTCCGAGGCAGCGATCTGCTCGGCATCGTCCGCGACACCGACGGCTATCGCACCTGGCCGGGACGCGCCCTCCAATGGGCCAGCCGGAGGGTCGCCGAGCGGGCCGACGCGGTGGTGGTGGTCTCCGAGCACATGAAGCAGAGCCTGCCGCCAAACGTACCGGCCACCGTCATCCCCTCGGGCCTGGATCTCTCGCTCTTCCGTCCGATTCCACGTGCGGAGGCCCGCCGGCGGCTGGGCCTCGATCCCGACAAGCCGCTGGTGCTGTTCGCCGGCCGGCCGACGCAGGGGCGCAAGCGCTTCCAGCTCTCTCGCCAGGCGATGGACATCGTGGAGCGGTCGATACCCGCCGAGCTGATCGTGGCCTGGGGCATCCCCCACAAGGAGGTGCCGCTCTACATGAACGCGGCCGATGCCCTGGTGTTCACCTCGGTGCAGGAGGGATCTCCCAACGTGGTGAAGGAGGCTCTGGCCTGTGATCTCCCAGTGGTCTCGGTGCCGGTGGGTGACGTGCCCGAGCGGATCGGCAGGATCGAGGGTTGCGAGCTCTGCGCCGACGAGCGGCCGGAGACGATCGCGGCGGCCCTCGAGCGGGTGCTCCGGCGGCAGAAGAGAATCGAGGGCCGAGTCACGGTCGAGTCGCTCGATGAGCGGCTCCTGACCGCCCGTCTGATCGAGCTCTACCGCACGGTGCTGCGGCGAACGAGCCCGCAGATCGCGCCGGCGGAACGGCACGCCGTCGCCGGCCAGGCATGAACGAAGGGCGGGGCCTCGGAGCCCCGCCCCACTCACCTCTCCGGGTGCCGCGCCTTCCAGTCGGCGC
>CAYPAE010000232.1:1931-4456 GCA_964408595.1 uncultured Gemmatimonadaceae bacterium
CCCCAGACCGCAGATCGCGCCGGCGTACCGGCCCCCCGCCGCCGCCCTGGCATTAACAACGGGCGGGGCCTCGGCGCCCCCGCCCCACTCACCTCTTCGGGTGCCGCGCCTTCCAGTCGGCGACCGCCTGGTCCCAGATCCGTTTGTCCCGCGTCAATGCCCAGCCACGATGGCCCTCGTCCCGCCGTGTTGGCCCACTCGCATCGCCTTCGTGTCGTGCATCCGGCTCCAGGTCTCAGGGCGTGCCCGCCGCCTTGAGCTCGACTCCGAGAATCGCACCGTTGAGGCTCCCGGTCCACGTGGCGTCCACGGTGTCGTCGCCCGCCGCGCGCTCCGCCTGAAGCACGGCCTTGGCGGCCTCGCCGGAGTTCTGCTCGGCGATTTCGGTGAAGCCGGCGCCCGGCGTGACGACCAGCGTGTTGCCGTTTACGCCGACGACGCCGTAGGCGACGTTGCTGGGCGAGCCGAACGCCGCCAGCGTGGCCGTCAGCGAGCCGACCCCGTCGGCTCGGTTGCTGCCGGCCTGGACGATCGCCCCCGCGCCGTTCACACCGCTGTCGTCCACCCCGCTCCACTGGGATACGATCCACTGGGCGTTGGAAACGGTGTTGGGGAACAGGATCGTGATTGGGCCGCTGCCCGGCGAGGCGCTCATCGCTCGGTAAACAGTCATCCGCTTGAATGGAGCCGACAGTGGATCGAACGTGGTGGTCGCGACTTGGGTCCAGGTGTCCATCCCGCCCCCGGAAATGGTCGGAGCACCCGCGGCACTGGGAGATCGATGTCCGAGCACGGAGATGGTGATCAGGGCGTTGGGCGCCGGCGAGATGGAGGCCGTGGTGAACAGCGTCCCGTTGGGGGTACCGTTGCCGGACGTGAGCAGCGTCTGGCTGATCCCGCCGCCGCCTTGCGGGATGACCGTCACGTCGGCCGTCTGGGATATCGCGGTGCCGCCGACGGTGGCGGAGACGGTCTTGACCCCTGGATCCGTCGAGGACAGCGATCCAATGGCCACCCCGTTGCCGTCGGTCGGGGCGGACGGCTGGGTCAGGGTATTGCCGGTACCGGTGGCCGCAAGAAAGGCCGGCAAACCGCTCACCGGGTTGCCGTGCTGGTCCCGGGCGGTCACCGTGATCGTGGAGGTGCCGCTGCCGGCCGCAATGATGCTCCCAGGGGTCGCGGTCAAGGTGGACTGCGCCGCCGAGGGCGGACCGGGGTCGACCGTGATTTCCGCCGTCTGGGTGATGGCGACGCCGTCGATCACGGCGGAGACGGTCTTGGTCCCCGCTCCGGTAGAGCTGAGCGTCCCGATGGCTGCGCCGGCGCCATCGGTCGGCCCCGGCGGCTGGGTAAGAGTGTTTCCGCTGCCGGTGGCCAGGAGTACCACGCTTGCGCCGCTCACCACTTGGCCACTGGTGTTCCGTGCGATGACGGTGATCGTCGAGGCCCCGCTCCCGGCGGTGAGCGATGGGGGCGCCGCGGAGACGGTGGACAGCGAGGGAGAGATGCTCCCTCCTCCGGAACCCGGGGCCGGATGGCAACCGGCGCTGCCCGTATCGCTGAAGGTCTTGCCCGCGACCGGGACGAACTTCCACGCATAGCTGTCGTCGTATAGGTGCAGCTTCAGGACGCCCCGCGTGTCACTGTTCCGGATCTCGCTCAAGGGGAACAGGTTGGTGAGGGTCCCGCCGCCAGTCCCCCCCATGCCGCCGATGAACTCCCGGATGCCGAAGCCGGCGTCCGGGGTGCCGTCCGGCTTCATGGGGGCCATCCGCTCGTAGATGTGGCGGTGGCCGCCGAGCACCACGTCCACTCCGTGGGCGTACAGGGTGTCCCAGAAGGTCCGCGCGCTGCCCCAGGTGACGCCACCCGAACCGCTGCCGTTGGTCGAGGAGTAGAGCGGGTGGTGCCAATAGGCGAGGGTGCACAGGTTCGAATGGGCTGCCAGATCGGTTCGGAGCCACTGCACCTGCGGCGACGTCGGGGTTCTGGGAATGTTGCTGTTGAGGACGATGACGTGCCAGGCCCCCTCCTCGAAGCTGTAGTAGCC
This sequence comes from uncultured Gemmatimonadaceae bacterium, assembly GCA_964408595.1. Lineage (GTDB taxonomy): Bacteria > Gemmatimonadota > Gemmatimonadetes > Gemmatimonadales > GWC2-71-9 > CAVVWJ01. The sequence goes on from CAYPAE010000232.1 coordinate 3,982, forward strand.
CTGTCCCGGAGTGCCGGCGGAGGTGCCGAAGTAGTTGAAGTAGGGCGTCGCGTCGGGGGTGTTGTATTCGACGTTGCCGGCCGATGGGCGGGTGCGGGCCTTGTGGCGTCCCCAGGTCGGCTCGTAGCAGTTGGTGAAGTCGACGGCCGAACCGAGCTCATATGCGTTGTCGCCGAGGGTGAACACGGTGCCGGGAATGGCATCGAGGAGTTTCGCGGTCGCCTCGTCGCTCTCGCTGTCGCAACGGGAAATGTCCCCGGCGCCGACCAAGATCTGAGCGGTCCCCACGGAGGCCAGGGTGGTGCCAAGCGGTTCGGCCCTACCGGTCGAGGGGCTCTCCGTCGGGCCAGTGTCGTCGCTGCAGGTGATCAGTCCCAGCAGCGTCACCGCCGCCGCCGCCGCCGTCAGCAAAGGACGGAGCCTGCGCATCAAGAAATCCCTCGGAGCAGAAGGATGGGCGGGTCAGCCCGGCATG
>CAYPAE010000233.1:0-955 GCA_964408595.1 uncultured Gemmatimonadaceae bacterium
GCGCGGCGCCTACGCTCGCCGAGAGCATCGATCTACTGCTCGGGAGGATCGCGCTTTCCAACAGCGATGGCTCCGAGACCGAGGAGCACCGGATCAACCTGTTGACCCTGCACTCGACCAAGGGGCTGGAGTTCTCGCGGGTGTACGTCGTCGGCGCCGAGGACGCGGCGCTGCCCGGATTCCACGCGCTGAACGAGAACCGGGAGCAGGAGATCCAGGAGGCGCGGCGGCTGCTCTACGTGGGGATGACGCGGGCGAAGGACCGGCTCGTCCTCACCCGGGCGGAGCGCCGCGGGGGGCGGGAGACGGGAGGGGAGATGCTGCTGCGGGAGGCGGGGCTGGGGGCGCGTCCGCCGGACGGCTAGGTCGTCACGGTTGTCACCCTGAACGTAGAGCGCGTGCTTCAGCCGCTCGCCGTCGGTGAGATCCGAGGGGGAGCGCTCCCGCGCGCGGTCGATCACGGCCTTGAAGCGCTCGTCGTCGAAGGGCTTGAGCAGGTAGTCCACGGCTTGAAGCTCGAACGCCGCGACGGCGTATTGGTCGAAGGCGGTGGTGAAGACGACGGCGGGGCGGTGCCGCATTCGCTTGGCGACCTCGAGCCCGCTCAGCCCCGGGATGGCGAGGTCCAGCAGCACGACGTCCGGTCGAAGCTCGTCGATGAGGCGGAGCGCGGTGGGTCCGTCCTCCGCCTCACCCACGACACGGACGTCCGGAAGCTCCTCCGCGAGCGTGCGGAGCTGCTCCCGGGCCAGCTCCTCGTCGTCGGCGATGACCAGGGTCAGCGTCATGGCGGGGTGGACGCCGGATAACCGGCAGGTTGCACAGAGCCAGGTCGAAGCCTCGATTCACTTGTCTGACGGGTTCAGCGGCCGGAAGGTTGCGCGGGAGGGGCCGGAATCTCGGCGGTGATGTCCGCGGCGGCGATCCGGAGGGCCTCGGCGGCCTCGGCGGGCTC
>CAYPAE010000233.1:965-2183 GCA_964408595.1 uncultured Gemmatimonadaceae bacterium
GCTCGGGGAGGTGGTCGATCGAGCGGGTGAGAGGCAGGGTGACCAGCACCAGCACGCCGGCGAGCCAGAACGGAACGCCGAGCCCGAAGCGGTCCATCAGGAGGCCGGCGGCGATGGGGAAGGCGACCCGGGATACGCCCCCGAAGGTGTGCTGCACCCCCATGTAGAGCCCGCGCTCCCTGCCCGGCACCACCCGGGAGAGAAGGCCGGTGACGCAGGGGAAGAGGAACGCCGTGCCCAGGGGCATGAGCGTGAATCCCGCGGCGAGCGCGGCGCTCCCGCGGCCCAGCCCGGTCGCGATCAGCCCCGCCGCGAGGATGACGATGCCGAGACGCGCGAGCCGACCCTCGCCGAGACGGTCCACCGCACGCCCCAGCACCAGCGCGCGCACCACCACCCCCATCCCGCCCAGGTACATCACGAAGTAGCCGATGGTGCGCTCGGTGACTCCCAGCCTGTCGGCCAGGAGGAGCGGCACGATCTGGATGGTGCCGTAGAAGGCCCCGATCCCGACCGCGTAGATCCAGATCAGTCGCGGCGCCGGCTCGTGCCAGCGGGAGAGGACGTGCCCGATCGCGGCGCGGCCGGTGGTCACCCGGGCCGCATGAGCCCCCGGCGTCGGTGCCCGGCGCGACTCGCTGAGGAACCCCCAGGCGAAGAGGGCGACCAGCGTCACCAGAGCCGCGGCCCCCAGCCCCACGAACTCCTGTCCGCCGAGCGAGACCATCAGCGAGCCGAACGCCGGGCCCGCGACCGCGCCGAGGCTGGTGATGGCGGAGAGCCACCCGAGACTCTTGGTGCGCTGCTCCGGCGACGAGACGTCGGCGACGTAGGCCTGGACCACGCCGATGGTGCCACCGCCGATTCCCTGGACCAGTCGCGCGAGGAGAAGCGCGGGCACCGATGGGGCGAAGGCGAACAGGAGGTATGCCGCGGCGGTGATCAGGAGGCCGGCGAGAATGGCGGGACGGCGCCCGTAGCGGTCCGAGAGCCGCCCCCAGAGCGGCGCCACGGCGAGCTGCGCGATGGAGAACGCGGAGATGAGCAGTCCGACGGTGGCGGCGCCGGCGCCGAAGTCGGTGGCGTAGTACGGCAGGAGGGGCACGATCATCGCGAGCCCCACCATGTCCACGAACGCGGTGACGAAGAGGACGAGAAGCCTGGTCAGGGGCGCCGCGCCATCTCGGCCTCGACCTCGGCGATCTCCCGCGGCGCGCG
>CAYPAE010000233.1:2283-4437 GCA_964408595.1 uncultured Gemmatimonadaceae bacterium
GGCACTGGTCGGCCCACGGCGGATCGAAGGTCGCGTCCACGCCCTCGGTGAGGCCGAGCCGGGCCACGCCGCGCGCCACCACCTCCCGCGCCGCTTCGCGCCAGGCCTCGAAGGAGCCACCGGGCAGCGCCACTTTTTCCGCGGCGGCCTGCGCGTCGCGCACGATCTGGTAGACCGCGCGCTGCTCCGCGCTGAAGCGGCCGCTCGCGGGAACGGTCCGGGTGACGTCGGCGGCGTAACCGCCGAAGCCGGCGCCGACGTCCATCACGATCACGTCGCCCTTCCCGATCCGGCGGTCGTTGGCGTTGTAGTGATACTGGGTCGAGTTGGGCCCGGAGCCGACGATGGCCACGAACGCGTCGCCATCGCCGCCGGGTCGCCGGAAGGCCGACTGGAACAGCGCCTCGACCTCGTACTCCCACATCCCCGGCTTCAGCGCGCGCATGACCTCGCGGTGCCCGGCGACGGTGATGTCGATCGCCCGGCCGAGCATCGCCTGCTCGGCGGGGCTCTTCCGGGTGCGAAGGCTGTCGAGGATCGGATGCGCGTCGCGCACCGTCACGCCCGGGTGCCCGTCGGCGAACTGCCGCATGAAGTGCGCGCCGCGGGTGAGCGAGTCCGTCTGGGCCGCGTCGGCGGTGGCGAAGTCGCGCAGGGTGTAGAAGGGGAGCCCGGCCCCGGCGAGCGAATCGAGGTGCGCGGGCAGCGCGCCGATCGAGCGGGCGCCTATCCCGGTCCGCCGGGCGACTTCGACGGAGTCGGGTGGGAAGCCGTCGTAGAGCGAGCGCCGCGGATCGCGCTCCGAGGTGAACAGGGTCGCGCGGGTGGCACCGGGCCGGACGAGCATCACGAACGCGGCGTCGGGCTCGAGAAACCCGGTGAGATAGCGGAAGGCCGGGAGCTGCATGAAGCGTTCGGGGCCCACCGGTGTCCGGCCGCCGAAGGCAACGACGATTCCGCTGTCGATGCGCGCGGCCAGGGAATCGCGGCGCGCGGCGTACTCGGTGCCGGCGATGGTCTGGGCGGCGACCGTGGCCGGAAGGAGGACGCTCGCAAGGATCACGGACCGAAGGAGGCGCATGCGTGGGACCTGGCTCGAGGGGGTGGACCGACGGGGGAGGGTCGTGTCCTGACTACGGACGCGGTCTCCCCCGGGTTGCAGCGGTCAGCGGGTGGGCGCTTCGATCGGGATCTTGCTCCCGTTCCGCGAGAGCCACTGATCGAGCGACTGGAGCTCGGGATTGAGCGACCGGCTGAAGTCCACGCTCCTCGCGCCCCGGAAGGCGTCGTTGAAGTCGCGCTTGAACTGGAACATGTTGCCGAGGTCATCGGCGCCGGGGAAGCCGAAGCTCCGGAAGACCTCCGGCGGGACGTCCTGATAGGTCACCTTCTCGCCCAGCGCGCGGGTCAGCCCCGCCGCCATCTCCGCCCCGCTCAGGTGCTCGCCCGCGATCCCCACGGTCTTGCCGATGAACTCGGGGCCCCGCTTGAAGATCCCGTACGCGCACTTGCCGATGTCCTCGGCGGCGATGCCGGGGAGCTTCTTGTCTCCCATGGGCATCACCAGCGCGAGCTTCCCGTCGGGCCCGCGCTTCGGCCCCGAGCCGAAGTAGATGAAGTTTTCCCAGTAGAACGAGGTGAGCAGGAAGGTGGTGGGCACGCCGGCCCGGGTGAAGAGCGCGTCGGCCTCGCCCTTCGCGTCGAGGTGGGGGACCTTGTACTTCCCCATCAGCGTGGGCATCCGGTCGTCGTGGAGCGGCACGAACTTGCGGGTGTCCTCGAGGGTGGACCAGATCACGTGCGCCACCCCGGCGTGCTTCGCCGCCTCGGCCATCGAGCCGGCCTCCGCAAGCTCCTTCTCGGGGGAGAAATGGGCCCAGAAGAAGGTGACGCAGAAGGCGCCGTGCGCTCCCTCGAACGCGCGCCGCAGCGACGCCGGATCGTCCACGTCGGCGGCGACCACCTCGGCGCCGGCCGCGGCGAGCGCCTTGGCCTTCTCCGAGTTGACGTCGCGGGTGAGTGCGCGGGGCTTGAACGGGCCCTTCTTGTCGGCCAGGATCGACCGCACCAGCCCGCCGCCCTGAGCGCCCGTCGCCCCCAGCACGGCAATGATCTTCTTGTCGCTCACGATGCCCTCCTGAGGTCGAATCAATC
>CAYPAE010000234.1:0-4429 GCA_964408595.1 uncultured Gemmatimonadaceae bacterium
GGTGGTGGCGGCGGCAGCCCGTCGTCAGGTGGTGGCCGCCGGCGCTGAGCAGCACCCATTGGAAAAAGGAGCGGCCCCCGGGACGATCCGGGGGCCCGCTCCTTTTTCTTCCCTGGCCCTCTGGATCAGATAGACTTGCGTCTGGCGTAGTCGAGCCCCCACTCCAGCAGCTCCGCGCTCCGGAGCCCCACCCGCATCGCCTGGCCGATCGCGTCCTCCTCCTCGAGTCCGTGGTCCAGGATGAGGTAGGGGAGCAGCGCGCCGCCCACCCTGCTGCCGCTGCCGCAATGGACGAACACCGGCCTGTCGCCCGCCTCCCGCAGGATTCCGTGAATGCGCTCGAGGGTCTCGTCGGTCATGGTGCCCGCGGCCACGGGGACCACCACGTACTCGAGTTCTAGGCGCCCAGCTGTGGCGGGTTCGTCGAGCGGCCGGGGCTCCATCGGATCGCGGAGATCGACCACGATCCCGCCGCCTGAATCCCGGAACGCCTCGAGGTCCGCGGTCGATGGCTGTCCACCGGTCACGACGTTCGGGAGAAGCTGGCAAGCGTTGGGCACGTGCTCGAGCGCTTGAAATGTCGTCGGCATGTCGGTCGGACTGGCTCCTGGCTCTCAAGTGAAGATCGTTGCCGGAGCCCTCCGCGGCCTCCGTGCCTCTGTGGTCAACGGCCTCCCCAACATCGCGCAGCGACGACGTGCCGGAGGCCAGGCAAAAGTATACATTTCCGACGTGCTCCGCCTGGCCATCGCCCAGCTTCGGCCCCATAAGGGTGCCTATGAAGAGAACCTCTGCCGGCTGGGGGCCCTCTTCCGGGAGGCCGGTGGCTGGGCCGAACCGCCCGACCTGATGGTGGCGCCGGAGACGGCGCTCACCGGCTACTTCCTGGAGGGCGGGGTCCGCGATCTGGCCGTTTCCGCCGATCATCTCTTCGACGACCTCGCCCGCCAGCACAGCGACGCCAAGGCGCCGCCGTTCGACGTCTCCCTCGGCTTCTACGAGGTCCACCAGAATCGGCTGTACAACTCGGCGATCTACGCCAGGCTCGGCGGCCCCGACGCCGGGATCCGCCACGTGCACCGGAAGGTGTTCCTCCCCACCTACGGCGTGTTCGACGAGGAGCGCTTCGTCGAGGCCGGCCGAAGCGTGCAGGCGTTCGACACCACGTGGGGGCGCGCGGCGATCCTGATCTGCGAGGACGCCTGGCACTCGTTTACCCCGATGCTCGCGGCACTCGACGGCGCCCAGCTGATCATCGTGCCGAGCGCGAGTCCCGCGCGCGGCCTGGTGCCGGGAGACGACAACAATGCCGGCCGCCCCGCGAGCCTCAACCGCTGGAGCCGCATCGTCCAGGACATCGCCGGCGAGCACGGCGTCTACGTCGCTCTCGCGCAACTGGTCGGCTTCGAGGGTGGCAAGGCGTTTCCCGGCGGCTCCATCGTCGCCTCACCGCGCGGCGACCTTGTTGCGCAGGGACCGATCTTCGAGGAGGCGCTGATCCCCGCGACCCTCGATTTCGAGGAGATCACCCGCGCCCGGGCCGACCTGCCGCTCCTCTCCGATCTCGAGATGCGGCTCCCGCATCTATTGGGATCGCTGCATGCGGCGAGGCGGGGCAGCGGGGCAGCGGGGCAGCGGGGCCGTAGGAGCGGAGACGAAGGGGCAACCGTGCGGGCGGGTGGGCAGGCGGCTAGCGATGTCACCCTGAGCGCAGCGAAGGGGACGAAGTCCCGGCCTCGTCGGATTGCTGCCCCGCGGCCCCGCGGCCCCGCTGACCCGCTGGAGATCGACCCCGAGCTCACCCGGCGCTGGCTCGTAGAGTTCCTGCGGGACGAGGTGCAGCGGCGCCGGGGGTTCGAGAAGGTGGTGATCGGTCTGTCCGGCGGGGTGGACAGCTCGCTGGTCGCGTTCCTGGCCGCGGAGGCGCTCGGGGCGGAGAATGTGATCGGCGTGCGGATGCCGTATCGCACCTCGAGCCCGGAGAGCCTGGAGCACGCCAAGCTGGTGATCGACGCGCTCGGGATCGAAGGCCGGACGGTGGACATCAGCGCCGCGGTAGACGGCCTGGCGTCCGCGATCGGCGGCGCCCCCGAGCCCGGGCGGCTCGGCAATATCATGGCTCGGGCGCGCATGATCACGCTGTTCGACATCTCCGCGGCGCACCGCGCGCTCCCGGTCGGCACCGGCAACAAGACCGAGCGGCTGCTGGGCTACTTCACCTGGCACGCCGACGACTCGCCGCCGGTGAACCCTATCGGCGACCTCTTCAAGACTCAGGTCTGGGCCCTGGCACGGCACCTGAACGTGCCTGGCGTGATCGTCTCGAAACCCGCCAGCGCCGACCTGATCCAGGGCCAGACCGATGAGGGCGACTTCGGCATCTCCTACCACCGAGCCGACGCGATCCTGCACTGGATTCTCCTCGGCTACCGCACCGACGAGATCGTCCCGCTCGGCTTCACCGAGGAGGAGCTCGCCCTGGTCCGCCGCCGCCTCGACTCCACCCACTGGAAGCGGCGATTGCCGACGGTGGCGATGCTGAGTGCGACGGCGATCGGGGAGTACTATCTGAGGCCGGTGGACTATTGAGGGCGGAACGCGTTCCGCCGTTCCGCCCTACGACGTATACCCCGCTTTCGAAAGCCTCCGGTCCAGGTCGTACGCCGCACTGATCAGCGCCAGGTGGGTGAACGCCTGCGGGAAGTTCCCCAGGTGCTCTCCCGATGGTCCAATCTCCTCGGCGTACAGGCCGACATGATTGGCGTACCCCAGCATCTTTTCAAAGAGGAAGCGGGCCTTCTGGAGATCGCCGGCACGGGATAGGCACTCGATGTACCAGAACGAGCAGATGGAGAAGCTCCCTTCCGGTCCCTTCAGCCCGTCGGTCTCGATCCCCTCGATCTCGTAGCGGTACACCAGGGAGTCCTCCACCAGGCGCTCCTCCACCGCGCGCAGGGTCGAGATCCATCGCGGATCGGTGGCCGAGATGAAACGCACCAGCGGCATGATGAGGCAGGCGGCATCCAGCCGGGTCGTGCCTTTCACACCCACGAAGGCCTGAAGCTTCGGATCCCAGAAGTTTTCGTGCACCTCGCGATAGATCGCGTCGCGCGCTTCCCGCCACCGGACCAGCGGTGCCGGGAACGAGCGCTTGACTGCCATGCGGATCCCGCGGTCGATCGCCACCCAGCACAGAATCCGGGAGTAAAGGAACTCGCGCTGGCCGCTCCGCACCTCCCACACGCCGTCGTCCGGGAGCCGCCAGTTGTCAGCCACCCATTCCACCAGCGCGGCGATCCGACCCCAGAGGTCGTGGCTGGTGGATTCCTTGTACTTGTCGAACAGGTAGATCGCGTCGAGCAGCTCACCGTAGATGTCGAGCTGGAGCTGATCGGCGGCCGCGTTGCCGATCCGGACCGGGCGCGAGCCCCGGTACCCCTCCAGATGGTCCAGCGTCCGCTCGGTCACCTCGGTTCCGCCGGCGATGGTGTAGAGCGTCCGGAGCGTCTCCGGCTGACAAGACTCGAAGCGGCGGGCCAGCCAGGTGATGAACGCGCCGGTCTCGTCGGTCATTCCCAGGCGGGTCAGCGCGTAGAGCGTGAACGAGGCATCGCGGATCCAGGAGTACCGGTAATCCCAGTTGCGCTCCCCGCCGACGGTCTCGGGAAGCCCGAAGGTCGCCGCGGCGACGATCGAGCCGCTCCAGCGGGCGTTGAGCAGCTTGAGCGCGAGCGCGGAGCGATTCACCGTGTCGCGCCACCGGCCGGCGTAGGTCGAGCGGCCGATCCAGTCGCGCCAGAAGTTCATCGTGCCCTTGAACGATCCGGTGACGTAGGCATCGAGGTCGGTCGGGTAGGCCGAGTCGCCGGTCACGTGCTCCAAGATGAACGTGGCGGTTTCCCCGGCCCGCAGGGTGACGTCGGCGACGGCATCGCCACCCTCCGCGCGGAGCGGGACGGTGGACGACAGCCGGAGTACCGTGCCGTCGGCTCCGGTGAACAGTGCGCCATCCGGCTCGAGCCCCACGCTGTGCCCGACCCGGGCGTAGTCGAAGCGCGGGGCGCACCGGACCTGGAACCGGATCTCTCCTCGGACCGTCTTCACCCTGCGGACCAGCCGGCTGGAGTGCTCGAGGGGATGGATCGGCATGAAGTCGGAGATCTCCACGACTCCCTGGCTGGCGAGGAATCGGGTCAGCAGCATGTTGGTGTCGGGGAGGTAGAGCTGCTTGTGGCGCGGCTGATCGAGACGGGGGACGACCTTGAAGCTTCCTCCCTTGTCGGCGTCGAGCAGGGCGGCGAAGACGGAGGGCGAGTCGAAATGAGGGAGGCAGAGGAAGTCGATGCAGCCGTCCAGCCCCACCAGCGCTGCCGTCTGCAGGTCGCCGATGATGGCATGCGACTCGATGGGGGGATAGCGGCCGTCCGGC
>CAYPAE010000235.1:0-2156 GCA_964408595.1 uncultured Gemmatimonadaceae bacterium
GAAAGAAACCGGGGACCCGATATGGCTATGGGTCCCCGGCGCCTGAATGGCTCGCGGCGGTCGTGCCGCTGGGTCCGGAAGAATTCTTTTCTCGCGATCCTTCTTCCGGTTGTCTAGCTCAACTGGACTGCATGTTACCGCGTGGTTGAAGGTGTCGGTCCATATGCGGGCGCTCGCTTCGGGGGTACCCTGGCCTCGGCGAATGCCGCTCACCCTCCTCTCGTCAGGAATGCACTTCATCAGTAGGGAAAGGGCACGCTCCTGTCAACCCTCTCGCACTACTTCATGGCTTCGCGGATCTCGCCCGCGGCGGCGATCGCGTTGTCCACGTCGCGGGAGAGGGCCTTCGCCTGCTGCGTCGCCTGGGTGAGATCGCCCAGCACGGCCGCCACCCCGGCCGACCGCAGCCGCAGCAGGTCGAAGCGGACGTTCTGCATCGCGAGGACGCACGACTCCAGGTGGCTCGCCACCTGGACCCGGCGGCCCCGGAGGTCCATGATGGTCTGGCGCTGGCGCTCGAGCAGTTTGAGCCGACGCGCCTGCTCGGGATCGTCGGGCTCCTTCGCAAGCGCCGCGATGCGCTCGTCGATCGAGCCCAGCCCCTCCGTATCCAGGTTGGAGTCCATCGCGTGGAGGGTGCGCGCCAGGTCGTTGGCCCGCTCGTAGAGAGCGTCCACCGTCTGCTGGACCTCGGGCAGCATCTTCCGCTCGGACGGCGGCAGCTTGTCCATCAGCTTGCTGATGGCGAACCGGTCGCTCTGCACCTGGAGGATCTGCGGAAGGTGGGCCCCGAAGTCGTCGGCCGTCGGCTGCGGCAGCCGGCGCGGCAGCTTGGCGCCCTTCACCATCATCGTCTCCACCGCGTCGGGCGCGGGGGGACGGGTCAGGACGTCGCGCCAGCTGTACCCCGACTGCCAGAGTCTGGCGTAGTTCCTCAGCATCCCGATTCCCATGCCGAACGTCGGGAAGAGGAACCACGGGGTGTCGAGCCCGGTGGCGACGTTGATGCCGAAGCAGCCGAGCGAGACCGCCGCCCAGCTGGCGAACTGCCCCCGGACCTGCTGGACGATCTTGGGCTCGCCGGTGTCGGGCAGCGAGCCTTCGCGGTCGCGGTTGCGGGCGGCCCGGCGGGCGGACGGGCGGGCGGGCAGAGGCTCTTGGCGACCTCTGTCCTGCGGCGACCTCGCGAGCCCGCGCGCGCCAGCTCCGCGCTCTCCCCTCGCCTCCGCCCGGCTGCCCGCCGGCCCGCCTGCCCGGCTGCCCTCCTGCCCGCCGGCCGGCCCGCCCGTCGGCTTGCCCGCCCGCCACCCCAGCCCGGTCGGCTGGTACCCGACCACCGCCCGGTTCTCCAGGGCCCGGCGGAGGGCGTCCGCGGTCGGCCAGCGATTCTCGGGGTCCTTCTCCAGGCAGCGGCTCACGGCGAGCGCGAGGTCCTCGGGCACGTCGGGCCGCCGGGCCCGCACGTCCGGCGCGGCCTCGGTGATCTGCTTCATCAGGATCCCGGCGACCGTGGGGGCGTTGAACGGCAACTCACCGGTGAGCATCTGGTAGGTGACGATGCCGAGGCTGTAGAGATCCGAGCGGCCGTCGATCTCCCGCTCCCCAGCGGCCTGCTCCGGGCTCATGAAGGCCGGCGTTCCGATGGCCACGCCGACCCCGGTGAGCGTCGCGCCCGAGGTCCCGGAGAGGGCCTTGGCGATGCCGAAGTCGGTGACCATGACCCGGCCCCGCGATCCCTCGAGCAGGATGTTGTCGGGCTTGATGTCGCGGTGAATGATGGAGAACCCGTGGGCGGCGCTGAGCGCGTCGGCCGATTCGGCCATGATACGGCGGGCCTCCTCCACCGGGAGCTTCCCCCGCCGGCGGATTCGACCCGCCACCGACTCGCCGTCCACGAACCCCATGACGAAGTACACCAGCCCGTGGCCCTCGCCGACGGTGTGGATCGGCACGATGTGAGGGTGGCTCAGCTTGGCGGCGGTCTGGGCCTCGCGGGTGAACCGCTGGCGGATGTCCTGCTGGAACGCCAGCTCGGGGGGCAGGACCTTGATTGCCACCCGGCGCTGCAGCCGCTCGTCCCTCGCCCGGTAGACGACGCCCATCCCGCCCCGCCCGATTTCGCCCTCTATGGTGTATGCATCACCCAGAGCCGCGGC
>CAYPAE010000235.1:2256-4426 GCA_964408595.1 uncultured Gemmatimonadaceae bacterium
TGATTGGGGTTCGGAAGGAGTAGTACCTAGATGTCCGAACGTCTGACTCTGCCGGTGCTGCCGCTCAGAGAGGTCGTGCTCTTCCCCGGGGTCACCGCACCCATCGGGGCGGGACGGCCCGCGACGCTCCGTGCGATCGAGTCCGCGCTCAGCCAGCCCGAGCGGCTGGTGTTCGCCGTCTCCCAGCGGCAGAACGTCGAGAGCGTGACTCCCGAAGTGCTCTACACCATCGGCACCATCGCCCGTATCGGCCAGCTCCAGCGTGGGCTGTCCGGGATGCAGCTGCTGCTCCACGGTGAGCGGCGCGGCATCGCCATCCACTATACCGACAAGGACGGGTACCTCCAGGCCATCGTGCGCGAGGCCGAAGAGATGGCCGCCCTCAACCCCGAGGATCCGGCCTTCGTCGCCCTTCATCGTGAGGCGCGGACCCGCGCCGCGGAGCTGGGCCAGAAGTCCGGCCTGCCCGACGAGGTCGTCCAGCAGGTTCTGGCTGGAGTCAACGAGCCCGGCCGGTTCGCCGATCTGGTCGCCGGGTACATCGACATCACGCCCCAGGAGCGTCAGATCCTGCTCGAGACGCTGAGCGTCGAGGAGCGGCTGCGGCGGGTGCTGGTGCACGTCCAGCGGCAGATCGGCGTGCTGGACGCGCAGGAAGACATCAAGTCCCAGGTCCAGGAGGAGCTGGGCGAGCGGCAGCGGGAGATGTTCCTCCGCGAGCAGCTCAAGGCCATCCAGCGCGAGCTGGGCGAGGACGACGAGCGCGACGACCTGCGCGATCTGAAGGAAAAGATCGTCGCGCTCGAGCTCTCCGCCGAGGTGCGGAAAGAAGTGGACCGGGAGCTCGGCCGGCTCTCCCGAATCGGGCGGGAGTCGATGGAGTCCCAGGTGATCCGGACCTTCCTCGAGAACATCGTGGAGCTTCCCTGGAATACCCGCAGCACCGAGCACCTCGACCTGTCCGAGGCTCAGCGGGTCCTCGACGAGGATCACTATGCCCTGGGCGACGTGAAGGACCGGGTGCTCGAGTTCCTCGCCGTCCGGCAGCTTCGAGCGCAGAACGAGCAGGCGGAACAGCTTGCCCCGAGCGAAGCGAGGGGGCGGAACGGCGGAACGGCGGACGGTGATGGGGCGCTTTCCGACGGTCATGCCGGCGAAGAGGAGCGCGCCGGGCGAAAGGCGGAAGAGGTCGCCTCGAGTGAGTCCACGGATACCCCCGCGGCCACGGCTACCGTGCCGCCGCCGAACGTGCCGGTCCCCGGCAACGACGACGACCGCGCCAGGGGTCCGATCCTGCTGTTCGTCGGACCGCCGGGCGTGGGCAAGACCTCGGTCGCGAAATCGATCGCGCGCGCGATGGGGCGGAAGTACGTCCGCATCTCGCTGGGCGGTGCCCGCGACGAGGCGGACATCCGGGGGCACCGGCGGACGTACGTCGGCGCCATGCCGGGCCGCATCATCCACGGGATGAAGCAGGCCGGCACCCGGAACCCGGTCTTCCTGCTGGACGAGGTGGACAAGCTCGGCGTGTCGTTCCAGGGCGATCCGGCGAGCGCGCTGCTCGAGGTGCTCGACCCGGCGCAGAACGACACCTTCGTGGACCACTATCTGGGGGTGCCGTTCGATCTGAGCGAGGTGCTCTTCATCGCGACGGCGAACTTCATGCAGAGCATCCCGGGTCCGTTGCTGGACCGGATGGAGGTGGTGGACTTCGCGGGCTACACCGAGCGCGAGAAGCGCGAGATCGCCCGGAAGTACCTCATCCCGCGCCAGTTCACGGAGAACGGGGTGTCACCGGAGCAGCTCACCGTCACCGACGAGGCGCTGTCCGAGGTGATCACCAGCTACACCCGCGAGTCCGGCGTGCGTCAGCTGGAGCGGGAGATCGGGCGGCTGGCGCGGAAGGTGGCCCGGAAGATCGCGGCCAAGGAGGTGCAGCAGGTCACCGTCGATCGCGAAATGGTGGACGACCTGCTCGGCCGGCCGAAGGTGCACCCGGAGAAGGCCGCCCGCCAGGACGAGATCGGCGTGGCTACCGGGATGTACTACACACCGACCGGTGGCGACATCATGTTCGTCGAGGCGTCCACCATGCGCGGCAAGGGCGAGCTGATACTCACCGGGCAGCTCGGCGACGTCATGAAGGAGTCGGCCCGGGCGGCGTGGACGT
>CAYPAE010000236.1:0-4422 GCA_964408595.1 uncultured Gemmatimonadaceae bacterium
GGTCGCGAGCAGGATGGCGGACCATTCCCGATTGCCGTCGAGCGTGGCGAGCCGGGTGTCCACGTTGCCACGGATGTCCTGAGCCCGGAGATCGGGCCGGGCGTGGAGCAGCTGCGCCTTGCGCCGGAGGCTGCTGGTCGCGACCACGGCGCCCCGCGGCACCTCGCTCCATCGGAGCGGCCCGCGCCCTACCAGCGCGTCGCTGGGATCCTCCCGCTCGCCGATCGCCGCGATGGCGATCCCCAGCGGCAGCTCGGTCGGCAGGTCCTTCAACGAGTGGACGGCGACGTCGATCCGGCCGGCGAGCATGGCCTCGTCGATCTGGCGGGTGAAGAGCGCGGCCGACCCGATCCTCGCCAGTGGGACGTCCTGAACGATGTCGCCGGTGGTGCGGATCTCGACCCGCTCGGTGGGGTAGCCGGCGGCGGTCAGGAGCTGGCGAATCCGCCCGGTCTGCCACAGCGCGAGCGCGCTCCCCCGGGTGCCGACGCGGAGCGCCGCCCGGGCGCTCACTGGCCTTCCGTCCGCTCGTCCGCTCCGACCTGCGTGGCGATTCGCTCGGCTACCTGGACCGCCGCCGCGATCACCTCGCCCACGGCGACACCCTCGCGATAGGAGCCGGTGAGCCCGAGCCCCGGGTTCCGCCGCTCGGCCTCGTCCATGATCTCCTTGAACCTGCCATAGCTCAGCGTGTACTGAGGAATCGCCTTGGACCAGAGGTGCAATGCCCGAAACGTCGGCTCGCCCCGGACGCCGAGCAACAGCCGCAGGTCGTCGAGCACTCGCGCGGTCAGGGTGCTGAGATCGGCATTGGCGAGATCGGGGTTCCGGACCCCTCCCACGAACGATGTGAGCAGCACGTGCCCCGCCGGCGCTCGGCCCGGGAAGACGGTCGAGGAGAAGATGACACCGAGCACGTTTCGCCGCTCGACATCGGGCACGAGGAGCCCGAAGCCGTCGAGCCGGTGCCCGACGTCCTCCCGCCGGAAGCCGAGGGCGAGGACCGCGACCGGAGGGTGGGTGATGCTGGTGAGGGTCTTCAGCCGGTCGCCACCCTCGAAGGCGAGGTCCACCTCGTCGGCGCAATGGGCCGGCGCCGCGTAAATCACGCCGTCGTACAGCTCCGAGGCCTGGTAGGCGGCGCTCACCGTCCACCCCTTCGGGCCTCGGCGAAGCTGGGTGACCGGCGCCTTGAAGCGGATCTCGGACCGGAGCTCCCGGGCGAAGGCGTCGGGAATCTCCTGGAGTCCCCCCGCGAACGAGATGAGCCCCGGACTCGGAGGCGCGCCGGAGTCACTGCGCCCGGCCCGCATCATCTGCCACAGCGGCTTCACCACCGAGCCGTGGGTGTGCTCCAGATCGTGCAGCCGGGGGATCGCGTGGCGCGCCGAGAGCTGCTCGGGGTCTCCCGCGTATATGCCGGCGACGAAGGGGTTGGCGACGTAGTCCAGGACTTCCTGGTTGAACCGCCGGCGCACGAAGGTGGCGACGCTCTCCTCCATCGGAGAGTCGCCCGCTTCCACCATCGGCTCGCCGAAGATCGCGAGCTTGGCGCCGTTCGAGAGGAGCCGTGTGGTGAGGAGCTGGGAGGGCGAGGTCGGCAGGGCGATCAGCTTGGACTTCCGCACGATGTACCGCTTGCGGGCGTCGCGCTGGGCCTCGACCCGCGAGGCGTCGAGCCCCAGCTGCGAGAGCACGTCGGCGAGTGGGCCGCCGCCGGCCATCAGCGAGTTGGGGCCCAGCTCGGCGAGATAGCCCTCGCGCCGCTCCGTCATGATCACGCCGCCCGCGCGATCGGAGGCCTCGTACACCACCACCCGGATGCCGCGGCGCTTGAGGCGGTAGGCCGCGGTCAGCCCCGCCACTCCCGCCCCGACGATCGCTACCGCCGCCATGTGGAGGTCAGGGCCGCCTCGACCGCCGCCAGCTCGGCCTCGCCGTGGATCGCGGACGTGAACCCCGCCTCGAAGGCGGAGGGGGGCAGATACACGCCTCCGTCGAGCATGGCGTGGAAGAAGGCGTTGTAAGCCGCGCGGTCGGTGCGGCGCGCCGCGGCGAAGTCGCGGACCGGTGCCGCGGTGAAAAACGGCGTGAGCATGGTGCCCACCCGCTGCACCGTCACCGGCACGCCGGCCTCCCCCGCGCGCCGCTCGATCGCCTCCGCCACGCTCCGGGCGAAGGCTGCCGCCCGTTCCCACGTTCCCGGACGGGCCAGCACCTCGAGCGTCGCGAGGCCGGCGGCCATCGCGAGCGGATTCCCCGACAGCGTGCCCGCCTGGTACACCGGGCCGGCCGGTGCGATTCGCTCCATCAGGTCGCGTCGCCCGCCGTACGCGGCAGCGGGCAGGCCTCCTCCCACCACCTTGCCGAGGCAGGTGAGGTCGGGCTCGATCCCGTAGAGCACCTGGGCGCCGCGCGGGTGCACCCGCCAGCCGGTCATGACCTCGTCGAAGACGAGCAGGGCGCCGTATCGCCGGGTGATCGCCCTGAGGCCCTGGAGGAATCCCGCGACCGGCGGCACCACCCCCATGTTGCCCGGCACGGGCTCCACCAGGATCGCGGCGATGTCCTCCCCCCGAGCCTGGAACAGCGTCTCGACCGCCGCGAGGTCGTTGAATGGAAGGACCAGCGTGTCGCTCACGGCGGCCGCGGTGACGCCGGGAGAGTCCGGAAGGCCGAGGGTGGCCACCCCGGACCCGGCGGCCGCGAGCAGGTGATCGGCGTGGCCGTGGTAGCAGCCGTCGAACTTGACCAGCAGCGTTCGCCCGGTGGCGGCGCGCGCGAGACGGACCGCGCTCATCGCCGCCTCGGTGCCGGAGCTCACGAAGCGCACCATGTCGAGCGACGGGAACGTGGCGACCACCCGCTCCGCGAGACGGAGCTCCAGCTCGGTGGGCGCACCATAGGTCGTGCCCAGCTCGGCGGCCCCGATGATGGCCTCGAGCACCTCGGGATGGGCGTGCCCGAGAATCAGCGGCCCCCAGGACAGCACCAGGTCCACGTAGCGATTGCCGTCGGCGTCCACCAGCCAGGCGCCTTCCCCTCGGGCGATGAAGCGCGGCGTGCCGCCGACGCCGCGGAACGCGCGGACCGGACTGTTGACGCCACCCGGGATCACCCGCTGCGACGCGGCGAAGAGGCGCTCGGACGCGGCCGTGAGCCGCGGCGCCTTCACCTCGGTCACCGTCTCCCCTCCTCCGCCAGCCACGCCGCCGCCTCCTTCGCGTGATACGTGATGATCGCGTCGGCCCCCGCGCGACGCATGCCGGTCAGCGCCTCGAGCACCAGCCTCCGCTCGTCCACCCAGCCGAGCCGCGCGGCGGCCTTGACCATCGCGTACTCACCGCTGACGTTGTAGGCCAGCAGCGGAAGGTGGGTCCGCTCCCGCACCGCGCGCACCACGTCGAGATAGGCGAGGGCCGGCTTCACCATGAGCAGATCGGCGCCTTCGGCCTCGTCCAGCGCCGCCTCGAGCAACCCCTCGCGGAGATTTGCCGGGTCCATCTGGTACTGCCTCCGATCGCCGAACGACGGGGCGCTCCCGGCGGCCTCGCGGAACGGCCCGTAGAATCCGCTGGCGTATTTCACGGCGTAGCTCAGGATGGCACGGTCGTCGTGGCCGCCGGCGTCCAGCGCCGAGCGGATCGCCGCGACCATGCCGTCCATCATCCCGCTCGGCGCCACGATGTCGGCGCCCGCGCGGGCGTGGCTCACCGCCACCCGTCCCAGGATCTCGAGGGTGGCGTCGTTGTCCACGGTCTCGCCGCGCAGCACGCCGCAGTGGCCGTGGCTGGTGTACTCGCAGCAGCAGACGTCGGTGACGAGCAGCAGCTCGGAGTTCCGGTCACGCAGCCGGCGGAGCGCGCGCTGAACGATGCCGTCCTCCGCGAAGTTCTCGGTTCCGACGTCGTCCTTCGCGGCGGGAATGCCGAAGAGGATCACGGCCGGTATACCGAGCGCCTCGACCCGGTCCACCTCGCGGTCGAGTGACTCGTCCACCGAGAGGTGACAGACGCCCGGCATCGAGCCGATCTCACGCTCGACCTGCTTGCCGTGGACCACGAAGATGGGCTGGATGAGATCGCCGGGAGCCAGCTCGTGCTCGCGCACCAGTCGGCGCAGGGCCTCGGTGCGCCGGCGGCGGCGTGGACGTTGGATCGGAGCGGGGGTCACGAGGGTAAGACTAGGGAGCGCGGGCAGCCATTGCAACCGCGTGAAACGTCGCGGGCGGGAACCCGGCATGGCGGTTGCCGCTTTTCTTTGGAGACGACCCGCGTGACACCGGTTGCGCGGGCGGCGGGTCCCCCGCTTACTATGCGGCAGGCCCACTTATGGGCTCACGTTCTGGTGAACGATCCCCAGCCCGCCGAATCACTTAAGGCCCCTGGGCCGGGGCGCGAACCGGGCCCTGGGGTCACGGTG
>CAYPAE010000237.1:0-468 GCA_964408595.1 uncultured Gemmatimonadaceae bacterium
TGTTCGTCGCGCTCGCGGGCGAGCGGTTCGACGGCCACGACTATCTGGCCGCGGCCGCCGCCGCTGGTGCGGTGGCGGCAGTCGTGCGGACCGGTACACCCCCGGTTCCCGGACTCTCGCTGCTCGAGGCGCCCGACACGCTGCGCGGGTTCGGGGCGCTCGCGCGCGCGAGGCGTGCGGCGATTGCCGGGCCCGTCGTCGCGATCACGGGGACCAACGGGAAGACGAGCACCAAGGAGATGCTCGCGGCGGCACTGGGCACCCGCTACGTCACCTATGCCACCCGCGCCAATCTCAACAATCTCGTGGGGGTGCCGCTCACCATCCTGGAGGCGCCGGAAGGCACCGAGGCGCTGGTGGTCGAGGCGGGAGCCAACCTCCCCGGTGAGATCGCCCGCTACCGCGAGATCATCGCTCCCCGGGTCGTCGTGATCACCAACGCGGTCGCCGGGCACCTGGAAGGCTTCG
>CAYPAE010000237.1:478-4392 GCA_964408595.1 uncultured Gemmatimonadaceae bacterium
CGCTCGATGGCGTGGTGGAGGAGAAGCTTTCCCTGGCGGAGGGCGCGGACCTGGTGGTGGTGGGCGTGGATCCGCCGGCTCTCGCGGCCGGCGCTCGCCGGCGCGCGCGACGGGTGCGCACGGCCGCGCTCGAGGGCGCCGACCTCATGCCCGACCGGGTGGAGCTGGGTGCGGACGCGCGGCCGGCGCTGACGATCGGCGGGATCAGCTTCACCCTCGCCGCGCGCGGGCTCCATCAGGCGGACAACGCCGTCCGGGTCTGGGCGGTGGCCGAGGAGCTGGGACTCGACCTGCGCATGGTGGCCGCCGCGCTGGAGCGATTCACGCTCCCCAGTGGCAGGGGTGAGCTGCTCCAGGTGGGCAACCTCACGATCCTGAACGATTGCTACAATGCGAACCCCCAGTCGTTCCGCGCCGTGATGGCCACGGCGAGGAGCCTCAGGCGCGGCCGGCGGCTGGTGTTCGTCGCCGGCACGATGCGGGAGCTGGGCGCCGACTCCTCGGTACTTCACGCAGAGGTCGCGCGGGACCTGGTGGACCTCGACCCTGAGCTGCTGGCGGCGATCGGAGATTTCGTGCCCGCCCTGGAATCGTATGGAGGGCGTCTGGGCGATCGGCTGGTGACCGCGGCCGATCCCATCGCGCTCGCGCCGATCCTGAGCGGACGCCTGCGAGGCGACGAGGTCGTGGTGCTGAAGGCATCCCGTGGCGTAGCGCTCGAACGTATACTTCCGGCGCTCACCGCTCGCGCCAATTCACTCGGCTGAGGACGGATGTTCTATCATTGGCTCGCGCCGCTCGGCCAGACGTACATCATCTTCAATCTTTTCAACTACATCAGTTTCAGGGCCGCGGGGGCGACGGTGACGGCGCTCCTGCTCGCCTTCGTGGTGGGTCCGCCGGTGATCCGGCGGCTCCGGGCGCACAAGGTGGGGCAGGTGATCCGGGCCGAAGGCCCGGCCAGTCACCAGAGCAAACGGGGGACCCCGACGATGGGCGGGCTCATCATTTTGCTCTCCACCATCGTCCCCACGCTGCTCTGGGCTCCCCTCACCAATCGGTTCGTGGTCGTCGCGATGCTCTCGATCCTCTGGATGGGGTGCATCGGGTTCCTCGACGACTACCTCAAGATCGTGCAGGGGAAATCGCGTGGGCTGGTGGCCAAATGGAAGCTGGCGGGGCAGGTGAGCTTCGGCGTGCTGCTGGGCCTCTTCCTCACCTACTACCCCGTGGTGCCCACCGAGACCATCCCGGCCACCGCCACCACACTCCCCTTCTTCAAGTATCTGGTCGTCAACTTCGCGCCGCTGCTGTACGTGCTCTTCGTGACCGTGGTGATCACCGGGAGCAGCAACGCCGTCAACCTCACCGACGGGCTCGACGGGCTGGCGACCGGACTCGCGGGGATCTCGGCGGCGGCGTTCGCGGGCTTCGCCTATCTGTTCGGGCGGACCGACGTCACCACCTATCTCAACCTGTTCTACCTGCCCGGCGCCGGCGAGCTCGCCATCTTCTGTGGCGCGCTCATGGGGGCGACGATCGGCTTCCTCTGGTTCAACGCCCACCCGGCCCAGGTCTTCATGGGCGACACCGGCAGCCTCGCGATCGGCGGGGCGCTCGGCACGGTCGCCATCCTGCTCAAGGCCGAATTCCTCCTGCTGCTCATCGGCGGGGTGTTTGCCGCGGAGGCGATCTCCGTGCTGATTCAGACCGGCACCTACAAGTGGTACAAGCGCACCCGGGGGAAGGAATACGCCGATGCCCACCGGGTGTTCCGGATGGCGCCGCTGCACCATCACTTCGAGAAACTGGGTTGGGCCGAGACGACGGTCGTGACCCGGTTCTACATCCTGGGCCTGCTCTGCGCCCTGGTGGCGCTCTCCACCCTGAAGGTGCGGTGAGCATGGCCGGCATCCCGCTGCTGGAGAGATGGCGCGCCAGCGGCCGCGAGGTGGCGGTGGTCGGACTCGGCAAGAGCGGCGTCGCCGCGACGCTGCTCCTGCGAGATCACGGGATCCCGACCTACGCCTCGGATACCGGCACCGGCCCCGGCTTCGACGAATGGGCCGCGAAGCTCGGCGAGGCCGGCGCCACCGTCCATCTCGGCGGGCACGATCTCGACCGGATCGCGCGGTCGGTCGCCGTCGTGGTGGCGCCGGGTGTCCCGCCCGGCGTCCCGGCGCTCGAAGCCGCGCGGAAGGCGGGCGTACCGATCCACGCCGAGGTGGATATCGGGTTCCTGGCGCTCCGTGGCACCCGATGCATCGGCATCACCGGCACCAACGGAAAGACGACCACCACCTCGCTCATCGCGCACGTGCTCGTGGCCGGCGGGCTCCGGGCCGAAACGGCCGGCAACATCGGCCGCCCGCTCTGCGATGTCGCGCGGTCGGACTCGCCGCCCGACTGGCTCGCGCTCGAGCTCTCCTCGTTCCAGCTGCACGACACCCCGAACCTGCGGCCCGCGATCGGCGTGCTGACAAACCTCGCGCCCAATCACCTCGATCGATATCACACCCTCGAGGAGTATTACGGCGACAAGGCACTGCTCTTCCGGAATGCCGACGCCGGCTCCACCACGATCGGCAACGCCGACGATCCGGCGGTGCGGGAGATGGTGCGGGGCGTGCCCGGCAGGCAGCTGCGCTTCTCGGTACGCGAGCGATCCGACGCCTGGTTCGACCGCGTCTCGGCCCGTCTCATGCTCGGGGCGAAGCCGCTGCTCCCTCGGGGCGAGCTCCCGCTCCTGGGCGACCACAACGTAGCGAACGCCCTGACCGCGGCACTCGCCGCGAGCGCCGCGGGTTGTGCCATGGAAGGGATCGCCGCCGGGCTCAGGACCTTCAAGGCGATCCCGCACCGGGTGGAGCCGGTGCGCGAGGTCGAAGGGGTTCTCTGGATCAACGACTCCAAGTCCACCAACATCACCTCGACCGAGGTCGCGGTGGCGGCGCTCGACCGGCCATTCGTCCTGCTGTTGGGTGGCAGGCACAAGGGCGAGCCGTACACCAGGCTGGTGGAGCCGCTCAGGAATCGCTGCCGCGCGGTGGTGGCGTACGGTGAGGCGGGCCCGCTGGTGATCGAGGACCTGGGCGACGCGCTTCGGGTAGTGCCGGCAGGCTCGTTCGAGGAGGTGCTCACGGCTGCACGGCATCTCGCACGGCCCGGTGACGCGGTGCTGCTGTCCCCCGCCTGCTCCAGCTACGACATGTTCAAGAACTACGAGGAACGCGGCGCGCGCTTCCGGCAAGCGGTGGAGGCGTTCTGACGTCGCGATCGGTCCGCCACCCCGGCGAGATGCGGTGGGAGACCCGGCTTCTCGGGAGCGTGACCGCCCTGCTCCTGGGGTTCGGGATCGCGGCCACGGTCGGGGCGGCGAGCGTGGTGACGGTGGGGGGACAGAGCGTCGGCCTCGATCTCGCGATGCGGCAGCTCAGCGGGGCGCTCCTGGGCGGGGGGCTGCTCCTCTTCGCGTCGTGGCAGGACTACTATCGCTGGCGGACGTTGGCGTGGCCGCTCCTGCTGGTGACGCTCGCCCTGCTGCTGATCCCGGTGCTGCCATTCACCACCGGCATCGCCCCGACGGTGAACGGCGCGCGCCGCTGGATCGAGATCGGCCCCGTCGGCCTCCAGCCGTCGGAGCTGGCGCGGGTGGCGGTCGTCGTCTGGTGCGCCATGCTGGCGGCCAAGAAGGGCCAGCAGATTCGCGAGTTCAAGAAGGGAATGCTGCCCTTCATCGTGGTGCTGGGCCTGGTCTCGTTCCTGATTCTGCTCCAGCCCAACCTCTCGATGGCGACCCTGGTGGCGCTGCTCGGCGGGCTCGTGCTCTTCGCCTCCGGCGCCAAGATCGGCCACTTCATCCTGCTTTCCGGGGCGGCGGTGATCCTGGTCTTCCACCAGATCCGCGACGCCCA
>CAYPAE010000238.1:0-4387 GCA_964408595.1 uncultured Gemmatimonadaceae bacterium
TCCACGGCCTTCCCCCCGCACCGCCGGGCGGCCGCTACCAGTTCTGGTTCATCTGCGCGGATGGGATGGTCCGGGGTGCGGAGGTGCAACCGGACCAGACCCGGCCGGTGATGTTCACGACCGGCATGCCCGAGACCGGGGGCGAGGTCATGGGTGCGGCGCTCACGGTGGAGCCGGTCGGCGGCGGTGACGGTCCCCCTCGCGGCAAGGAGCTCGCGCATCTGATGCTATGAAGCGGGGCGGCGGGGCGGCGGGGCAGCAGGCAGCAGGAGAACGCGAAGGCTCTCAGTCACCCACCGGCACCTGGGCCCGCGCCGTTATCGAAATTCGCGCGCCTGGCGGCGGGACTTGGTCGCCGGGCCGGAGCCGGAGATCCACCCGCACCCCGCCCACCATCCCCACCGCGTGCAGGTGATTCCCCATGTCCACCACCCGCTCCACCAGCAGCTCGAGCGACGCCTCGCCGTTGCCCAGTGCCCAGGCGCCCGCGGGGACACCGATCGTCCGCCCGCCGGTCCACACCACGGTGTAGCCCAGCAGCTCGGCGGTCGTGCGATCCGGCGGGCGGGCGTACACCTCCGCCTTCGGCCCCTGGGCGCGAGCTCGCCCGTCCACCAGCACCACGAGATGGTCCGCCAGCCGGAACGCCTCCTCGCGATCGTGGGTGACGAGGATCGTGGTCGCGGCGAAGGTGGCGAGCATGCGGGGCAGGTCGTCGAGCAGCTGGACCCGGGTGATCCGGTCTATGCCGGTGAGCGGCTCGTCGAGCAAGGTCACCGGCGCCCGGAGCGCGAGGGCGCGCGCGAGGTTGGCGCGCTGCGCCTCGCCGCTCGAGAGCTGCCGGGCCGACCGGTCGAGCACCGACTCGATCCCGCACTCCCGAGCCGCCTCCGCGACGCGCGCCTCCCGGTCCGCCGCGGGTAGGTCTCTCAGACGGAGCGCGAGATCGAGGTTGTGGCGCACGCTGCCGCCGACGAACACCGCCTCCAGAAAGGCGAACCCCACGTGCCGCCGCGACGCCGGGTCGCGGGTGACGGGCGTCCCGCCGATCCGACCCGTGCCGGCCGAGGGCCGCTCGAGGCCACCGATGAGGCGGAGCAGCGTCGTCTTCCCCGAGCCGTTGGGTCCGAACACGGCGGTCGTGCTTCCGCCGGCGAACGCGAGCGCCGCGAGGTCGAGCACGGTCCGCCCACCTCGCTCGAAGCGGAGCCCCTCGACGACGACCTGCATCAGCCGTTCCGACGCTGTTGTATCAGGGTGAGCAGCAGGTTGACCGCGAAGGCGAGCCCGAGGAGAAGGCCGCCGAGCGCGAGCGCCACGGGCAGGTTGCCGCGGCTGGTCTCGGTGACGATCGCCGTCGTCAGCACCCGCGTGCTGCCGCGGAGGTTGCCGCCCACCGTCATCGAGGCACCGACCTCCGAGACGATGGCGCCGAACGCGGCCATCACCGCCGCCAGGAGTCCCAGCCGCGCCTCGCGGCTGAGGATCCAGAGCTTGCGGAGCCGCCCGGCCCCGAGGCTCGCCAGCAGATCGGGCAGCTGGGTCGGCAGCGCCTGGATCGAGGCCGCGGTGAATCCCACCACCAGCGGCGTGGCGATGACGACCTGCGCGATGACCATCGCCTCCCGGGTGTAGATCAGGCCCCAATCGCCGAACGGCCCGCTGCGGGTGAGCAGCAGCCAGACGACGAGGCCCACCACGACGGGCGGCATTCCCATCCCGGTGTTGACCGCGCCGAGCAGCAGCGTCCGACCGGGGAACCGGCCGCGCGCGAGCGCGTAGCCCAGCGGGACCCCGACCAGCATGGCGAGGAGCGTGGCCATTCCGGAGATCGCGAGCGTCCGTCCTATGATCCCGAAC
This sequence comes from uncultured Gemmatimonadaceae bacterium, assembly GCA_964408595.1. Taxonomy (GTDB): domain Bacteria; phylum Gemmatimonadota; class Gemmatimonadetes; order Gemmatimonadales; family GWC2-71-9; genus CAVVWJ01. The sequence continues at coordinate 1,861 of CAYPAE010000238.1, forward strand.
AGCTCGGCGTCGCCGCCGGCGAGAAGCGCGAACGCGTCGCCCATCAGGGGAGAGCCTTCCCGGCGGCGGGGAAGCAGAGGGACCGGCCTGGGCGGAACACGATTGCCTCTCGCAGGTGATGCGGCAACGTATTCCGCGCGCCAGCGATAGGCAACGTGTTGCCCATCGGGCGGGGCTGCGAGGGTGACAAGATGCCGAGCCCTCTCACACGTAGGTCCGCACGCCGGTTGCCTTGAAGCCAGCGTGCACCACCATTCCCTCCCGGAGGTCCAGAGCCGCCACCGCTTCCCGGGTTACCTCCGCCACCAGCGGCGGCGTGGTGCCGAGAGCGACGCGTACGCGCTCGCCTCCCGGCGGCTCCGGTACGATCTCGAGGATGGGGCCGGTGAACATGTTCTGCGCGCTCGCGTCGGGCCGCTCGCGGTAGATGGTGATCTCCCGCGGGCTCACGGTGGCGAACACCTCGCCTTCGGCGGCACCGTCGGGGACCACCAGCACGCCGTCCGCGGTCCGCACCTCGGCCGCGCCGCCGCCGGATCGCCCCGCGGTTCCGTACAGAAGGTTGGTGCCCACCAGCTCGGCGACGTAGGGCGAGCGCGGGTGGCGGAGCAGGTCGTCCCGGGTGCCGGTCTGGGTGACCCGGCCGCGCTCCAGCACCGCGATCCGCTCGCCGAAGAACATCGCCTCGACCGGATTGTGGGTGACGTAGAGCGTGACGCAGGGAAGCCGTCGCAGCAGCCCGCGGAGCTCGCCGCGGACACCACGGCGGGTGCGGAGGTCGAGGGCCGAGAGCGGCTCGTCGAGCAGGAGAACGTCGGGGTCCAGCACCAGCGCGCGCGCCAGCGCGACCCGCTGCTGTTGCCCGCCGGACAGCCCGGCGATCGCGCGTCCCGCCAGGTCGCCGATACCGAGCAGGTCGAGGATAGCCGCGACACGCCTGCGGGATTCGGCCTTCGGAATGCCGGACGCGCGGAGCCCGAACCTCACGTTCCCCGCGACCGAGAGGTGCGGGAAGAGCGCGTAGTCCTGGAAAACGAACCCCACGCTGCGCCGCCAAGCCGGCACCGCCACGCCGGCGGCTGGATCGGCGTACGCCCGGTCGTCGAGCGCGATGCGCCCCTCATCCGGCTGCTCCAGCCCCGCCACCAGCCGGAGGAGGGTGGACTTTCCCGCGCCGCTCTCGCCCACCAGCACGGTCGTCTCTCCCCGCCGCACCGAAAGCTCCGCCGCCAGCTCGAAGCCGCCCAGACGCTTAACGACCCGGAGCGCGAGCACCCGGCGTTCCCGGTAGGATGCCGGGCAGGGAGCGAAGCCCGACCAGCAGGGCGATGGACATGACGACGAGAATGAGAGAGAGGGTCACCGCCAGCTCCAGATCCTGCTGGAGTGCCACGTAGACTCCGAGCGGCATCGTCTGGGTCCGGCCCGGCAGATTGCCGGCGAAGGTGATGGTGGCGCCGAACTCGCCGAGCGCCCGGGCCCAGCCCATACCCGCGCCGGCGATCAGAGAGGGCAGACTGAGGGGCACCATGATCCGGAGGAATACCACCGGTCCTGGCGCGCGCAGCGTCGCCGCCGCCTCGCGATAGCGGGGGTCAACCGAGGCGAAGCCGGCCCGCGCGGCGTTGATGAAGAAGGGTGCCGACATGAAGACCTGCGCCACGATCACCGCCAGCGTGGTGAAGGGGAGCGACAGGCCGAAGAAGGCGAGGGTCCGCCCACCGAGGCCGGTCCGGCCGAACGCGAGCAGCAGCAGGAAGCCGGCCACCGTCGGGGGAAGCACCATCGGGAGGTCCACCAGCACTTCGACCAGCCGTCTGCCGCGGAAGTCCCGGCCAGCGAGGAGGTAGGCCACGGGGAGGCCAAGCGCGACGACGGCCACCGCGGCGGCAGTGCTGGTCAGCAGGCTGAGTCGGAGCGATTCCAGGACCGCGGGATCGGCCAGCCGCTCGACCAGATGCACCGGCTCAACATGGAGCAGGAGCGCCACCAGCGGCAAGCCAAGCAGTACCAGAAGCGCGCCGACGGAAAGCGCTCCTGCAAGACGCAGCGCGGCGCCAGCAAGCCCGTCGCGCAGATCAGCGCGCGCCGGCGGAGACGGCCATCCCCGAGCGTACCGCCACCGGGATCAGCCCATACCGCTGAAGGACACTCTGCCCCTCGGGACCGAGGACGAGGCTCACGAACGCGCCTGCCGCGACCGGCGCCTTCGCGGCCCGCAGGACGGCGAGCGGATAGTCCGCCCGCACGTTCTGGGGCTCGGGAATGGGGAACACGCGCAGGTAGCGAGACACCCCGCCGATTGCGTCGGAGACGTAGACTATCCCGGCGTCGGCCTCGCCGAGCTGCACCTTGGCGACGACCGACTTCACGTTCTCCTCGTGAGACACCACGTTCGCGAGCACCTTCCGATCGAAGTCGGCCGGGAAGCCGGGCGCACGGGCGAGCTTGGCCAACGCTTCCCGGCTGTAGGCGCCCACCGGCACCGCCTCGGCGGCGACGACCAGCTTGATCCCCCGCCGGGCGA
>CAYPAE010000239.1:0-4385 GCA_964408595.1 uncultured Gemmatimonadaceae bacterium
GCGCTCCACGTAGAACCGCCAGAGCTCGATCGGCCTCGGGCCGCCGACGCAGTCGGGCGCCGGCCCATGGCGAAGCTGTGCGTAGCCGGCGACCCGGCTCTCGCACTCGGCAATGAGGGTCACGATGCCGGCGTTCCGAAGCTCGGCGGACTGAAGGTCCGGGCCGTAGCTGGACCCCAGGAACAGCGCCATGTCTTCGAGACTGTTGTCGGCCTCGAACGCGTCCCGGAAGGTGCGGGCGCCTAGCTCGGCCAAAAGTCGCCCGGGACCGCGCGCCGGATCGTCGTCAGTCTAGTCGCTCCGCCACGAGAAGCCCGCCAGGACCACGAAGTCGTGCCGCAGCCTCGATGCGTGCTCCGGTGCGGGGGCGGTCCCGAGATGGGGAGTGTAGGAATCGTCGAAGGTGCTGCTGAACAGGTACTGCTGGGCGTCGATCCGCACCGAGAACCGATGGTCGAGCCGCATGACGCCGGCGAAGCTCAGCATACCACCCAGGTTCGTCTGCTGCGTGGGTGACGTGCCAGTGCCCCGTTGAAAGATCAGGGCCGGGCCCGCTCCGGCGACGACTCCGATGCGCGACCCCGGCTCGGTGAGCCACCCCTGCACGGTGCTGCTGAGAAAGAGGGTCTGAGCTTCGAACGAGGGGAGCGTCCGGCTCACCGCACCCTCCCAGTTGCTGCTCCGGGACCAGGCGACTCCCCCGTCGAGCTGCCACCGCTCCGAGAGACAGACGCCGAGCCGCGCACCCGCCGTGGTCGCCTCGCCCAACAGCCGGCTGGGGCCCGAGCTGCGCGCCGGCTGCTCCAGCGCGTGTCGCGCGCCACCCGCGCCTCCCAGGTGGAGACCGCCGTGAAAGGTGACTTCGACCTGTGCGGCGGCAGGAATTGCCGTGAGGGAGAGCAGAAGCGAGATCGGAAGGCTCGAACAGCGGTGCCACATCTTGCACCTCCAGGGCGAAGCCGGAGCGTGGTGGTGCCCTCTCGTAAGTTCGCAATCCCCCACCCGGCGGGCCAGACCCGCGGCCGTTTCAGCTTCAAACAGGATCGTCCGGCGCGGAACCCGCGTACCGAGCACTGCGGGAGGCTCTTGCAACTCGACAGGGGGACGGCGCAGACGGGCTGGAAAGCACGCGCGTCGGTGTTGCGAGATAACGGCTTGCGTCCGCACCGACGGTCGGCATGCCCATTGCCTTGCCGGGGCTCGTGCTACACCGCGCCCGCTTCCCCCTGGTGGCCTTCGCCGCTCTCCTTGTCGCCTGCGGCTTTGACCCCGCCGGGAGTCAGTCGTGGGATCCGCCCGCGGTCTATCAGGAGTGGTGGGGCGAGACCGAGGCGTGCTCCGGGCTGAGCGGCAACTTCGACCGGATCGAGTGGATGATCGTGCCGGGTCCGAGTTTTCCCTGCTCGAGCGGCGACTGCGTGGGACACTGGGATCCGGGACACAAGATCTTCCTCGCCTCGGACTGGACCACGCACGAGATGGTCGTCCGCCACGAGATGCTTCACGAGCTGATGCGGCGTAACGGACACCCCAGTCCGCCGTTCGGCCAGGGCTGCCCGCTCACCTGGGAGACCTGGCCGTCCAGCCAGGAGTCGTCCCCCACCCCGACCGCGTCCGCCAAGCCGCTCGACTGAGGCGCCGCGAGCCATCAGCTCGCCGGTCGAGGCGATGATACGATGGCGCGCGCGAGATCGCTGGCGGCCTCGCCCAGCGGCCGCAGCTCCTCGTGACGGTTGCTCAGCGTGCCCGCCCGCAAGTCTCCGGCGACCCCCTCGCAGATCTCCTTCGTCCGGCGCAGCCGGAACCGCTCCTGGAAGGCCCGGTAGTCGTTCGCCGTCCCCGCGCTCATCAATCCCCACAGCCTCAGCCGCAGGTCGTCCACCGAGCTCTTGAACTCGGCCAGCCCCTCGATGGGGACTTCGCCGCTCGTGACGCGAGACTCGAGCGCCTGCAGGGTCGTGTGCAGGCTCGCGACCTCGTTCGCCAGGCTGGGCTGGGGCATCGCTCCTCCGGTTCAAAGTTGAAGGCCGTCCGGACCTCTGGGAATAGTCGTCACGTCGGGAGGCCGAGTGTGCGACGCACCTCGCTCTCCTCCGGCACGGGGTCGAAGGCGTCCAGCAGCTCGGGGGGGATCGGGCGGCGCCGGCCGGTCGCGAGGTCCACGAAGACCCAGATAGTCTCCGCTTCAGCCAACACGGCGCGATCGCCGTCGCGGACGAACAGATATCGCCGCGGGGTGGAGCGCTGGTCGAATCGGGGGACCCAGGTGTGCACGCCCAGCAGCTCGTCGGCGAAGGCGGGGCGGAAATACTCGATGAAGTGCGACCGCACGACCCATCCCGCCCCCAGCTCCAGGTAGCGCCGCTTGGACCTGCCGACCGGGGCCGAGGGCTCGATGGCGACGTCCTGCATCCAGCCAACGTACGCCAGGTTGCTCACGTGGCCCTGCATGTCGATCGCCTCGGCGGGCACCGCGAACTGCTTCGAGAAGATCGGGGTGCGGGTCACGTCAGCAGAACGGCGACGAGCACCACGCCCAGCGCGGCCAGCGCCCATCCCAGAACCAACGGCAGGACTTCGGCGTGAGGGGATGGCAGCGCCGAAGGACCGAGACGGCGGCAGAACTCCCGGTAGCGTTTGGTCCCCGCTGAGACCGCGACGACGCCGATGACGACCAGCGCCGCGCCGAGATAGGGCGAGACCCCCCGCGTCGGGAGCGGCTGGGCGTCCTCGGCCCGGAGCAGGCGAAGGAAGAGGCCGAACCTCGCTACGACGAACCCGAACGCCATGATCGTCATGCCGGTGCGGATCCACGCGAGCAGCGTCCGCTCGGCTGCGAAGTAGACCCGCGGGTCGGCCTCGGTGTTCAGCATGGGTCCGCTCTCCGGCTCGGGGCGGTGGTGATGGCGGTGCGTCCGACCATACTCGGGTCCCGCCCCCGGCGAAAGGTGCGGCGCTCGGGGCGCCAGCCCATAGTGCTACGCGCCGGCTTCACCCTCCCACAGCGGGGGATAGCGGAGCACGAAGCCGGCGGCGCCCACCTCGAGGTCGGTCACGAAGTCACCGCCGGACGACTCGTAGTGGTAGCTCGACTCCCCGGTGCGGGCGAACGACTGGACGAGCGGCTCGAGGGTGAGGTCCGGGAACCGGAGCCATGCGGCGCGGACCTCGGCTCGCTCCCCCGGGTTGAGCGACAGGCGCCGAATCGGGATCGTGTTGGTGGACGGACTGAACGAGAGATCGAAATCCACGCAGCCCGCCACGGCGGGCGACTCTCGCCCGTTGATCATCCAGCGGCGCGCGGAATCGGTGTAGACCTCAACCTTGATCGGATTCGAGCCGATCCAGCCGGTGACCTTGGCGTGCAGCGTCCGCCATCCGGCGTCGCACACCACCTGGTACTCCAGCCGGCAGGTCCGCCGGTCCTCGGCGAACACCGCGGTCCCGCCCAGCTGCCAGAAGGGTGCGTGATGCACGAGGCGCGCAGCCTCGTGGCCCGGCTGATCCAACCTGCGCCAGAGTACGGTGTGGACGGGCAGGGCGACTCCCTGAGCGTGATGTCCCGATCGGAACTACCGCTACATCAGGGAAGATGCGCAACCGTCCCGCATGATCAAGCTCTGTTACGCTGGGCGCCGTCACTCGCCGTGGCGCATTCCCGCCCGATGGTCCTGCCTCTGGAAGGCAAGAAACTCATGGATCGCCTCGACCGCCGAGCTGTCTTCGGTCGTTAGACGGACCGCCGCACCCCGCGGCAGGCTCTCCACCAGGTACCTGATCTCCGCCCGCCGGGCCGCCATCACCTCGGTGCCCGGCACCTTCCGCGCGTGCACGAAGCCGGGAACGGTGAAGTCCCCCGCGCTGAAGGCCGCGGCGATCTCACCCATGTGTTCCAGAATCTGGGCCCGCCCTGCGCTGTCGGCCGTGTCGCGCTGGAGCTCGATTCGGCCGCCGTCAGAGAGGGGCTGGAAGAGGTGGGTCGAAGTGTACTGATCGACGCCCATCGCCGCGTTACCGCGGCTCTGCAGGTCGGCGAAGCTGCTGTCACCCGCGGCGGCAGCCCGCCGACCCTCCGCCCGTGATGCGGCATCGGGCGCGGGAGAGCACCCGCACAGGAGCGCGACGATCATGGCGGGACGCAGCGAGAGCATGGAGTGAGTCTAACGGTCTCTGAGCCTGCGTACGAACTTCAGGCCCGACCACACCTCGTTCACCGCGCACACCTTCACGTCCACCAGCCCGCCGGCCAGCCCGTGGGCCCGCACCCGGCCCTCGGTGAGATCGGTCGGGACCTTCGACGCCTTCTTCGGCCAGGCCACCCAGAGCATCCCCGCGGCGGTCAGCGAGGCGGCGGCGGGGGCGAACCGCTCTTCGAGGGTGGCGAG